>CAIJTL010000563.1 GCA_903823545.1 uncultured Planctomycetaceae bacterium | reverse complement strand
CGAATTCCGGTGCCCGCGGTGGTGTCGAGCAGATCCGCCAGCTGGCCGGGATGCGAGGGCTGATGGCCAAGCCGAACGGTGAGATCATCGAGACCCCCATCAAGGCGAACTTCCGCGAGGGGCTGTCGGTTCTTGAGTACTTCAGCTCGACGCACGGTGCACGAAAAGGTCTCGCAGACACTGCTCTTAAGACCGCAGACTCAGGTTATTTGACGCGAAAGCTCGCAGACGTTTGCCAAAACGTAGTCGTCACAATGGAGGATTGCGGAACGACCAAGGGTACGACCAAGGGGGTTGTTTATCGCGGCGAGAAAGTTGAAGTTAGTTTGGCTGAAGGGGTGCGAGGTCGCGTTAGCCGAACCAATATCGTCAATCCGATTACGGACGAAATCATCGTCCGCGAAGGCGAATTGATCACAGTTAGAATCGCACGTAGGATCGAAGAATTGGGAATTGAGCGGATCCAAGTGCGCAGCCCGATGAACTGTGAAGCCCCGTTGGGAATCTGCCGCTTGTGCTATGGCATGGACTTGTCGACCGGGTCCATGGTTGAAGAAGGGCTCGCAGTCGGAATCATTGCCGCTCAAAGTATCGGTGAACCTGGTACGCAATTGACGATGCGTACGTTCCACATCGGCGGTGCCGCTCAGACCGGCATTGAAGATAAGGAAATTAAATCGCGTCGTGGTGGCCGCGTTAAATTCGCGCGCATTCGCTGCGTAGTAAACACTGCTGGTGAAAACGTCGTACTGGCTCGAAATGGCGAGGTGATCATCGTCGACACCAAGGAACGGGAACTCGAAAAGTATACGATTCCAAACGGTGCCGTGTTACTTGTTACAGAAGATCAAGAGATCGCGGCCGGGCAGGTGATCTGCCAATGGGATCCACACTCGGTTCCAATTCTCTCTGAAGTGGGTGGTCGGGCACGATTTGAGGATTGCATTGAAGGCCAGTCAATCCGTACCGAAATCGAAGCCAGCGGCAAAGTCCGAAAGACAGTTATTGAACATAAGGGTGACTTGCATCCGCAAATCGTACTTGAGGACTCGACCGGAAAGATCCTCGACTTCTATTACATGCCTGAACGTGCAAGTATCGAAGTTGTTGAAGGGCAACAGATCACGGCAGGTAGCGTGATCGCGAAGACACCTCGTGAAAGCGGCGGTACGCAAGACATCACTGGTGGTTTGCCGCGTGTTACGGAGTTGTTTGAGGCTCGTAAACCGAAGGATCCTGCGGTCGTTGCGGAAATTGATGGCGAAGTGGATCTGGTTGCCGAGAAGAAGCGCGGTAAGCGAATCATCATTGTTCGTGGAAGCGACGGCACTGAGGTTGAGCACGTCATCCCGCACGGTAAACAGTTGATGGTTCACGCAAAGGACGTCGTTCGCGCCGGCGATGCACTCGTCCGTGGCCCTCTGGTCCCGCATGACATCCTTCGAGTCAGTGGTGTGGAAGCAGTCCAACAGTATCTGCTTCATGAAATTCAAAACGTGTATCGTTCACAGCGAGTAGACTTGGACGACAAGCACATCGAGATCGTTGTGTCGCAAATGCTTCGCAAAGTACGCGTCACCGATGTTGGCGACACAACTCTGCTGCCTGGTATCGTGCTCGATAAATTTGAATTCCGAAAATTGAATCAAGATTTGGCAAACTCTGTCAAAGTAACCACACCGGGCGAAACTGAGTTCCAACCGGGAGATATCGTTCCGAAGAAGACGTTTGAAGAAGTTAATTCGGCGGTTGAGGCCGATGGCGGCAGCCCTGCCTCCTTCCAGAAGCCAAAACCGTCGACCGCAGCAGTCCAATTACTGGGCGTCACAAAGGCGGCAGTTCAGAGTGAAAGCTTCATTTCCGCAGCAAGCTTCCAGGAAACCACAAAAGTTTTGACAGAAGCCGCGATTGCCGGGAAGGTCGATCACTTGGTTGGATTGAAGGAGAACGTTATTCTGGGTCACCTCATTCCAGCAGGAACTGGGTTCAAGAGCCATCAAATGTCAGAGGTGAGAGTTCGTCAAGAAGCTCTGCAAGAGCTAAAGGCAGAGCACGATCGAATTATGGCGGCTCGTCTGGAATTGTTGAAAGAGGGTGGCGAAGGTGCTGTAGGCGGTGGAAACGCTGTCCCAGCAACGCAGCCGTAAGTCGCATTGAGCGGTGTTACCGACAATGAAATTCATCTGAGGTCTACTTTTTTTGCGAGTTGTTGAATGCCGACGATCAATCAGTTGGTCCGCAAGCCACGAAAGCCACAGCCTTCACGATCAAAGACACCTGTTTTGGAAGGCTGTCCTCAGAAGCGCGGTGTCTGCTTGTTAGTTAAGACCGTAACGCCGAAGAAGCCAAACTCGGCGCTGCGAAAAGTGGCCCGTGTGCGATTGTCAAACGGCAAAGAAATCACCGCTTATATCCCAGGTGAAGGCCACAATCTTCAGGAACACTCGATCGTTCTTGTTCGTGGCGGTCGTGTTCGCGACCTTCCTGGTATTCGATACAAGGTTATTCGCGGTGTCTTGGATACTCTAGGCGTGACAAACCGTAAACAGGCCCGCAGTCGTTACGGTGCAAAGCGACCCAAGTAGGTTTGAATTTTGTTTTCGTGATCGGAGTTGTCAAATTCCGAAGGAATGTCCAGGTGGCATTCCTAGTTCATACACATAGCGAGAAGTTTCCGGAGTATTCTTCGATGGCCAAGCGGTTCACAGCAAGTGAGAAGCAACTGAAGCCTGACCCACGTTGCGGTTCGGTGTTAGCGTCCAAGTTTATTAACTGCTTGATGCACGACGGGAAAAAGAGTGTCGCGCAGATTGTCTTCTACTCCGCGTTGGACGTCATTAAGAAGAAGCTGCCGGACGAAGAGCCAATTAATGTTTTTTTGGCTGCAGTAGACAATGTCAAGCCGGCTATCGAGGTTCGATCACGTCGAGTCGGCGGTGCGAATTATCAAGTTCCGACCTCGGTAAACCCAAAGCGACGCCAGACACTTGCAATCCGCTGGATCCTGGCGGCTGCTCGTGGCAAGAAGGGCCGACCGATGGATATGCGATTGGCTGAAGAGTTGCTTGCCGCATACCGACGCGAAGGAACCGCAATGACTACTCGCGAAAACGTGCACCGCATGGCTGACGCGAATAAGGCTTTTGCTCACTTCGCTTGGTAGTTGCAAAACGATCACAACAGCGCGTGGTGTCCGACTTTGTTCGGGCGTCACGCGCTGTTTTTCATTGGTACATGTAATGAAACCCCGTTGGCTTGAGGCTGGCGGGGTTTTCGTCGTCGGGAGTCAACATGCCGTACGATATTAACGCCATTCGCAATATCGGCATCATCGCACACATTGATGCCGGCAAGACCACAACGACCGAACGAATTTTGTACTACGCTGGTGCCTCGCATCGAATGGGAAATGTCGATGACGGCACCACCATTACAGACTTTGACCCGGATGAAGCCCGTCGGGGTATCACCATCTATTCCGCGGCCATTACCTGCCAATGGAAGAAGTCAACGATCAACATCATTGACACTCCAGGGCACGTTGACTTCACCGCTGAAGTTGAACGCAGCCTGCGAGTCCTTGACGGCGGTGTTGTCGTTTTCAGTGGAGTCGATGGCGTTGAGGCACAGAGTGAAACTGTCTGGCGGCAAGCAGATCGATACAACGTCCCGCGAATTTGTTTTGTGAACAAAATGGATCGTGTCGGCGCCAATTTTGAAACCGTTTTAGAAGACATCAAAAGCCGTTTGCATGCCACTCCGCTGGCTCTGCAGATACCAATCGGAGCTGGGTCACCGCCCGACGAGAATTGTTTTAAAGGGATCATTGATCTAGTGCGGATGAAAGCGTTGTACTTCGATGTCGAGACGCTTGGCACCAAGTATGAAGAACGCGAAATTCCGCCAGAGATGCTTGTTGAGGCTCAGCTATGGCGGCAAAAGTTAGTCGAAACAGTCGCTGAACTCGACGAACAAGCGATTGAGCAATACTTGGAAACGCAGGAGTTATCTGAGGAAACTATTCGCCGCCTAGTGCGCAAAGGGACGATCGATCGACAATTCTTTCCGACATTTTGTGGCACTTCGCTACGTTACATCGGCGTGCAGCCAGTCATGGACGCAGTCGTTGACTACCTCCCCTCTCCACTCGATCGCCCACCTGTTGAAGGAGTTCCGTTCGTCGGTAAAAAGGGTTCTCAATCAACAAAGGTCGAGAAGCGCAAAACCTCGCCGGACGAACCCTTCAGCGGTTTGATCTTTAAGATTCAAGCTGACAAACACGGCGACCTCTGCTTCGTGCGAATCTACTCCGGTACCCTCAAGAGTGGCTCTAAGGTTCTGAACCCGCGGACGAACACGAAGGAACTCATCAGCCAAATCTGGCGGGTCCAGGCAGACTCACGTGAAAAGATCGAAACAGACGAGGCGTATGCTGGCGATATCGTCGGCGCGATTGGCCCAAAGGAAGTCTTTACCGGAGACACTCTTTGTGCCACTCAACAGCCAATCATGTTGGAAAAGATCAGCTTTCCTGAGGCGGTCATTTCCATGGCCGTCGAGCCCGACTCAAGTGCGGAACGCAAGAAGTTAGAAGAGACGCTCAGACGGCTCGCCAAGCAAGATCCTACTTTCAAGGTCCGGATCAACGAAGAGACAGGCGAGACTCTCGTTAGCGGCATGGGCGAACTGCATCTGGAGGTCATCAAGGACCGCATGGAACGCGAGTTCGCCGTTAAAGTGCGTGTGCACAAACCGCGAGTGAGTTATCGCGAAACCGTTCGAAAATCGGTTGAAGTCGAAGGGGAGTTTTCGCGACAAGTCGGTGCCGCAGTTCACACAGCAAGAGTCCGTTTGCGAGTAGAGCCGTATGAAGGTGAAGAGGCGGTTTGCGTCCAAAACAAATTGAAGCCAAGCGATCTTGCTGCCTCCTTAGTTCCGATTTTGGAACAAGCCGTCGAAGAAGGAGCAAACGCCGGAGGCATGTATGGTAACCCCTTAATGCGAGTCCGTTTCACCATCATCGGCGTGGACTACAAGGAAGGTGACGCTAACGATGTCGTGCTGACGGCAGCAGCAGCCAAAGCCGTTTCCGAAGGTTTAGAGAAAGCTGGGTGTGTGCTACTCGAGCCTGTCATGAAACTGGAAGTCGTCACACCAGAAGAGTTCATTGGAAATGTACAAGCCGACCTAAACGCTCGCAGGGCCACCGTCGTCCGCACTGAAAATCGTGGACGTCTTTGGGTCATTGAGGCAGAAGTCGCTCTGGCCAAGATGTTTGGTTATTCAACTCAAGTACGAGGCATCTCGCAGGGAAGAGCGTCGTATTCAATGGAGCCATTGAACTACGCAGAAGCGCCACCCGAAGTACTTGAAAAGATGTGGTAACCCAAAGTGATTATTGGGAATTGAGCTCATGGGTTTTCGCGGAATCGGCTGCCATACCCCTTGGTCGCGATTCGAACTCCGATCGCCTCATAAACTTCCGGATCACGCGGCGCCCATGTTGCGAGTCCATCAACATACCGATTGAACATACAAAACATGGCCGCGATCAGTACCGTGTCATGGATGGCCTTGTCATCAGCCCCGGCTGTGCGAGCTCTTTGGACGTCTTCGTCTGTCACCAGCCGTCCGTTTTGGCGAACCTTGCCTGCGATGATCAACAAGGCACGCAGTTTTTCGTCAATATTCACAGTCATCACGTCCTGCAAGATTTCGCCCATGAGGCTGCAATCGCTGCCCAGTAAATGGCGAGCAGTTGCCGCGTGCGAGTTCGTGCAAAAATAACACTCGTTGCCGTTTGAAACGTAGGTCGCAATGACTTCGCGCTCAGCTCTGGTCAACGACGATGGGCCACACATCAGGACATTGGCAAGGTCATCCAATGGCTTCTCGGTTTCACGATAGGCCGTTAATGGACCAATTATTCCCGGTTCGCCATCAGGCAGGTTGATGTGAGGCATCGTGATTTTCCTTCTTTCGGAGCGGTTAAAATCCTCAAGTAAAATTACCAGCGTCATGGTTCGCGAAAAACGTGAGTCTGGTCGACAGCCAACGCTCGTTGGACGGAGGTTCGGCCGCTGGGCCAGTGAATCTCCAACATTTGGACTTCCGAGGCGTTGCCCAAACCGAAATGCAAGTCGAAGCTGTTCTGCGAGCAATAGGTGGACCCGCTCCGCACCTCGCGCCATTGTGTGATGCTACCGGACGTCAAGCGCGCGGTGGCGTTGATCGCGGGGCTCCCGTATCGGTTCAGCAAGCGGACTTTGACCCAATGGCCGCTGGTAGCCGTATCGTTGTGGAGCAGTAGCGGTCGAGCGTCCATTGCCGTAATGAGCAGATCCGGTTTGCCGTCATTGTCGTAGTCGCCAACCGCGAGGCCGCGCATGGACTCGGCCAGTTGCAGACCTGGACCGGCTTGCCGCGAGACCTCATGCAGTCTGCCACCCACGTTATGTAGTAGCGTGGGGAGTTGTTTGTAGGTTTCGTGCAACGCCGGATACGCCTCGACTTGCGGATAAATGTGGCCGTTAAGGATCAGCAAATCGAGTTTGGTGTCGAGGTCGTAATCGAAAAAGGCGCAGCCCCAACTCATTTGAGCGTAAGTGAACTCTTTCATGTGTTGAGCGGCGCTGATGTCGGTGAAAAACAATTGGCCTTCGTTCTTGTAGAGCGTGCAGAAGTCTTGCGCGAAGTTGGCGACAATGAGTTCCTGCAAGCCATCTCCGTCGAAGTCGGCCGCATCGACACCCATGCTCCCCTGAGGTCGCCCGTCCGCGGTCACGCTGGAACCACTGAAGCCACCGATCTCAGTAAACATTCCGTGGCCGTCGTTGCGATACAGGAAGTTCGGGTTCGAGTCATTGGCGACATACACATCAACGTCGCCGTCGCTATCAAGATCCGAGGCCACGATTCCCAGCCCGTAGGATTCAGCCGTGTCCGTCATGCCCACTTGGTCGGTCGTGTCTGAGAAAGTTCCGTCACGGTTGTTGTGAAAGAAACGGTCTTTACCTCCTCGCAACCCGAACGGACCGGCCATGACCTTGGCGGTGCTTTGCCAGACCGTGGTCCGCTCGGCCCGCAGGACATCATCGAACGTGCATTCGATGTACTTTACAACGTACAAATCCAGCCACCCGTCACCATCAGCATCGAAGAAAGTTGCTCCCGTGCTCCAACCTGGCGTGGCTACGCCAGTACGTTCGGCGACTTCCTCAAACTTGCCGTTGCCCTGATTTCGATACAGACGATTCGAGCCAAAGTTCGTCACATACAAGTCGACGTGACCATCGTTGTCGAAGTCCGCAGCACATACACCACAACCCCAGTCGTCACCGCCGACGCCAGCCTGAGCCGTCACATCTTCGAATCGTCCCTGCCCCATGTTTCGGTAAAGTACATTGCGCGCCTTTTCACGAACTCGTCGCGGGCTGTCATCCAAAGCCCAGGCATTCACCAGAAACAGGTCAAGCAGGCCATCTTCATCGAAATCAATCCAAGCGCAACCTGAGCCAACGGACTCGAGAATGTGATTCTTGTCTGTTCCGCCGCAGTGCAGAACGGTTGAGAGGCCCGCTTTATCCGCCACATTGACGAACCAAGCCTCACCATCCTTAACAGAAGGAAGGTGACTGCCAATCGGTGACGGCTTCTGCACGCCATTGATCGCGTCGGACGAACTCTGTTCGTCCAGCCTCACCGTTGACGAAGGGATCACAGGACCACAGCCCGATCCCCACAGCATGACGAAAACCACAACCGACCAAGTTCTGCACATCAATGAGACCTAAGCAGCAAATCTACGACTAAAGTAGGTTGGGGGCCTGTCCCGACCTGATCGGTATGGACTCCCAACCTACTAAGACTGCCTTATTCCGGCATGACCGCCTTTTGGTAAAGCGCATCTAGGCTCTTCGCCGCGGCGGCGATTTGATCCGGAGTGGCTTTCTCGCCGAGCTGAGCAATCGACTTGGCGGCAGCGAGCACGGCTTTTTTCTCTTTGCTGTTGATCCACAAGTAATCTTCTTTGGTTTCGGAATCGGTGAGGTGCGTGGACCCGGCCTTCGCCAATCGCTGGCGAATGGCAAGCACTCGCTTGTCCCCTTCGTTCGCTACGTTGGTCACTTCGGTCGCAGCCGCTTCGAGATGCTTCAGCACATCCTTCCCACCTCGAGCCGCTTTTAGGTGTTCCTGTGCCGCTTGATGGTGATGGGCAATGATCGACTTAACAACCATGTCTTCCGTCTTACGGACCTCGACGAGCACAATCGC
The DNA here is from genome assembly GCA_903823545.1 of uncultured Planctomycetaceae bacterium. Classification (GTDB taxonomy): domain Bacteria; phylum Planctomycetota; class Planctomycetia; order Planctomycetales; family Planctomycetaceae; genus SXKJ01. The sequence goes on along the minus strand of CAIJTL010000563.1, from coordinate 8,790 downwards.
CAGATGCTCGTACGATTCGACTGCGGCATCGAGCGAACCGGGCGCGGGCTTGTCGGCCGGATCGGCCAGGAGAAGTGCGCTACCCAATACCAATGAAGCAAACACGAATTTCATGACGTCGTCTCCTGTGAAAAATGGAACAGACTGAAACAAATCTGGATCGTGCTTCGCGGACCATCGTCTTCGATCGTGCGCGGGTTTAGTGTTAGAAAAATTGACTCTTGTTCTGGACCGCAGGCCCCTTGTTGGTCGATGCGGCGAAACATGCGGCTGATCATGTAAGATCCTTGGACGTACGGGTTGCGATCAGACTAATCGAGATCGTCGGCGGCGACTTGTCCATCTTTGTTGCGATCGAGCCGTTGGAATAACTGCGGCTTCCCTTTGAACGCCTCCGCCGAGATCCCTTCGGACATCGGCACGTCATGCAACTTCGCAAGCCACTCCCACGAGTAGCGCGCCTGGGCAGGTCCGAACCAACCCAATCCTGGCCCCATTTGCGAACCACGTGCAATCGCGATCAACATCCGCACCGACTCCGGCGGTTGAGTCTTGTCGTACGCTTTCTCCAGCACATTGGCCAACGCTTCCAGTTCTTCCGGCGATGAGCCTTTCTCTTTGACCAAAGCTTCCAGCGCGGCAGGGGACGTGTCGATCTCTGAGCCTTTCGGTGCGGAGGCTGCCGGCTTCGGCTCAGTTTTGGGTGGATCGGCGAACGCTGTTCTTGTCATCGCCATGCTCATCGAGACCAAATAGGCAAGTACCAGTGTGAGACGTTTCATGGGGCATTCTCCAGACGGAGTTTGTTTGGATGGGATGTGCCGGGAATCAACTGCTCAGTTCGGTCAGTTTTGGGAGGGCAGATGTCTGGGTTCCTTGCCATTCCGGTGACAACTTCTACTTGGCCACCGAAAACTTGTGGACAGTCGTCTGAGTATAGGCTTCGCCGGGATTGAGTCTTGTGGAGGGGAACTCAGGACGGTTCGGTGAGTCCGGGAAGTGCTGTGCTTCCAGACAGAACGCGCCGTGCTTGGCAGCGTTGCCTGTGGCGGGCGTCCCGTCCAGAAAGTTTCCTGTGTAGAACTGAATGCCCGGCTCGGTCGTGGAGATTTCCATCACCCGGCCCGACTTTGGTTCGACGATCTTCGCTGCCGGACGCAGTTTGCCGGCCTTGCCGTCCACCACATAACAGTGATCGTAGCCCCCGCCTCCATTAACGGTCTGGTCAATCCTCGCGCCGATCTTCTCCGGTTTGAGGAAGTCCATCGGCGTGCCCAAGACATCCGCCAGTTCGCCCGTCGGGATCGACGTCTCATCGACCGGAAGATACTTGGAGCAAGACAGCGTCAGTTCGTGGTCGAGGATCGAACCGTCCGGCACTCCGGCTAGATTCCAGTAGGCGTGATTCGTCACGTTGATCACGGTGGGCTTGTCGGTTTCAGCGTGGTACTCAATGCGCAGCTCATTCTTATCGTTCAGCGAGTACGCGACGCCGAACCTAACCTTGCCGGGATAACCTTCTTCGCCATCGGGGCTAATGTACCACAGATTCACGCCAACGGCCTCATCGTTTTGAAACCCCTCGGACTTCCAGATTCGTTTCATCAGTCCGATCTTGCCGCCATGCAGATGACCAGAACCGTTGTTCACATCTAGTTCGTACTCGGTCCCGTCGAGTGTGAATTTGCCCCTCGCAATGCGATTGGCATAGCGCCCGCAGACGCCACCAAAGTACGGAGCATTGACGAGGTATGACATCACGTCGGGGAAGTTCAACGTCACGTTGTCGAACTTGCCGTCACGATCAGGCACTTCGACGGACGTGATGATCGCACCCAGGTTGAGCACGCTGACTTTCATCCCGTGGCTGTTCCGCAGGCGGTATTGAAGGATGTCGTCCCCTTTTTCGTTCTTGCCAAACAGCTCGCTTGTCACGGCAGGCTGATTGGCTTTCGAGGAAACTTTCTGAGCGGTGGAGGTGGCACCGCTCGCGCCACCAAGCTTAGGAATCGGCTTGTCGTCCTGAACCTCACAACCATAGAAGGCCAGGCTGCTACCAAATAGCATCGCCGCCACCAGCATCTGCCGAACGAATGTCGTCATGCGAACCTCAACATAAAACTGACCCGAAAGCTTGGCTTGCCTACATCTCCACCACCGGACTCGCCGGACGTTCCGATTGTGAAATGTCGGCTGCCGAACACGTTCTCGTTATTTCTCGACTCGCAGCCCGGCGGATTCCGTGATGCGGTCAAAGGACGCGCGGTTGGTTGTGTAGATAATGGTCTGCACGACATCGCGAGGGCCAGCTTGCTTCACCGCCTCGGCCACGTCGGCGTCAGTCAGCACGACCGGCGTCGCCGCCAGTTTTCGGGCCAACGTGAACAGCAACCGCTCGGCTGGTGTGAATTTCGCCCAGTCGCCATCGAGTGAATAAATCTGGTCGTCGGACCAACCGAGGTCTTTCAGGCGCTGCTTGGCTTGGCCCACTGCATACCACGCTCGGTCTTGGCGACCGACGATCCAACTGACTTGAGCCTTGAACAACGGCTTGAGATCGCCTCGCGTATCGGCCGAAACAATGCTGCTGATGCGCCCCTTCGCGCTGTTTGGGAACGTGGCGAGCAGGCTCACCCATTGTGGCAAAGCACCTTCCGGGAATCCTTCGGGCAATACTTCTTTCGTCTTGGCTTCGTCCGCCAGCGGCAGTCGCGGCTTGCGATGACGTGCGGCTTCCAACGCCTCTTCAACTTCAGTGCGGGATTCCAGCGCAGGTCGATTCGAGACCGTCAATTTTGTTGGTTTGCCAGTCTTGGGATCAAACGTCACCGGCGCGACCTTCGTGATCAAATTTTGAAACTTCGGAGAGGTCGGTGTCAGATAGGTCTGCTTTGTTTCTCCGGGACGCTCTGCTTTCTTTTCCGCCGCCGGGTTATTTCCTTCCGGCCGTCGATTGCCGAAGTTGCCGCCGCCCGCCGACTGCGGAATGCCGGCTCCTTCCTTCCAGCGATTGATCGAGTTGTTGCCGGCCATCGACAGGATCATCTCGAAAATCTGCTTGTCGGTGTAATGCTTGCGCAGCCCGTCGATGTCCGCGTCGTTGAGCAGATGCGGCTCGTAGGTGAACTTGCGAGCGAACGTGTAGGCCGTTCGTTGAGCCGGCGTGTGCTCCGCCCAGTCGCCGTCGAGCGCGGCGATCTCGTCCTCTGTCATGCCCGCGCCGAGCAACTTTGATTCTTGATGGCCCAAGCAATACTGACAGTTGTTGGTTCGCGACACGATCCAGAACAATTGCACCTTGAAAGCGTAGTCGAGCGAATTGTCGGGATCGTTGTCTCTGCCAAAGCCGCCCCCTCCAGCACCACGACCTTCGCCTAGCCTTTGTCCGCCGGCCCCTTGTGCGCCCGGCCCCTGCGCATCGAGGGACGCGTAGTGATAACGCAAGCGGCTTTCGTAGCTCGTGGCCCGCTCGCCGAGCTTCTCTTTATCTGCCTCCGTCAACTCGGGCAGCGGGATGCGCAGCTTGCGCCCCTTCATGTCTTCCAGATACTCCTTCATCTCCGGCCGCGTCAGCGGCACGGGACGCGGCACGACATCCGAATCGACGGCATAAGCCCAAACAGCAGACGAAACCACGAGACTGAACAGAGCTGTTTTCGAAAATCGCATGGAAAGTCTCCTGAAAAAATCGGATAGAAAGTGAAATCAGTACTTCCGTGCTTCCGTCGTAGCCACGCTCGCCAAGACCGTGGGTTTTCCAGAAATCGCCGACGCTGTTGGCGAACCTGCCTACCAAACTCATTCGCTCCGTAGGTTGAGAGCCTCCGTGAAGCGGTCAAAAGAATTGCTCATGCAGGCGACGTACACGACCTCGGCGGTTTCGGCGGCCGAGTAGTGCTTCAAGAGATCGGCGATGTCGCCATCGGTCATCTGTCGCGGCTTGCTGGTCAGCTTGCGAGCGAACGCGACCGCCGCTTGGTCAGCGGCGGGGACCGCTCCCGACTGACCGGCCGGCGCGAATAGCTCATCGTCGGTCAGGCCGAGTTTGTGACACGACTCGCGAGCCAACTGCGCCGAGTACCAAGCTCGGTTCTCACGAGCAACCGACCACATGATCCGCGCCTTCGTGCGTGGCGAGAGGCGGCCGAGTTCCGCGACCGCTTTGCGATGCTCGCCTTGTCGGAGGGCGCTCTGCGGGAAGTACGCCATTGCTCGTTGCCACGTCGGCAGCGGAACGTCAGCCGAAAGCTGCAACGCCTCACGTGCGGCTGCATCTGACAGCAGCTTCATTCGCGGCTCACGACTGCGAACGGCTTCAAACGCAGTCAGCACCACATCGCGCGGTTCCCATTCTCCGCGTGCCTTCTCGGTCTTCGCGAAAACGATGGTTGGTCGCTTCTGGTACTTCGCCGACGTAGGCGTGTCGAGTTCTACCTTCGCTTCGCCAAAGCCTTGGTCTTGCGGAATACCCATCGAGTCAGTCCAGCGGTTTGTTGAGTTGTACTGCGCGATGGTCTGTACTAACTCGACGATCTGCGTCTCATTGAAGTGCGGACGCAAAGCGTTGATGTCTGCGTCGGTAAATTCGTGCGGGAACACGGTCAGTCGGCGAGTGAACTCCAACGCTGCTTGCTCGTTCGCTGGGAACACCGACCAATCGCTGTCGAGCGCGGCGATCGAGTCATCATCCATTCCTGAAGCATGCAGTTTGTGCTCTTGATGTCCGAGGCAGTACTGACAGTTGTTGAGCCGCGACACCAACCAAAACAGCCGCGTCTTGAAGGCATAGTCGAGCGTCATGCCTGGCTCGTTGATAGCGTAGCTCGGAGTTCGCGGTGCGGCTCCTTGCGTGGGCGGTGCATTCCGATTGGCTCCGCCCCAGGACGTGCTCGTCCATTCGGCTGGCAGATAGAGATTCCGCATCCGGCCGTTGTTGACGGTCGATCGCAGATCGCTCTTGTCCATTCCCGGTTTGAGTTCCGGCAACGGCAGTCGCGCCGTCCGCTGCTTGAGTCCCTCCAACAACGATTTCATTTCAGGCCGAGTTTGCGGAACAACTTTCGGAGTGCGTTCCGGTTCCTCGGCACAGACTCCGCTGATGAATACGCCGTTCATCAGCAGGGACATGATCCATGAAAATTTGCGTCGGCAAGACATCATTTGGCTCTTTCTTGGTACAACCGCTTAACCCCAATGCCATCGGCATGGGCATGGTGTGAAACAGACCGACCACTGCACACACGCCGTTAGCGTGGCGGTTAAACGACTCAATTCTCCAACCGCAATCTGGCGGCTTCCGTCAGCCGATCAAAGAACGCGGCTTGAGTGGTCAGGTAAACGACCTCAGCGACTAGCTTATCGTTGAACAGCTTTCGCATTCGCGCGAAGTCGTCATCGTCGATCAATGCGGGATCGACGGTGATCTTTCGAGCGAACTGGACCACCTCACGATCGGTGGGAGAAGCGAGTTTTTCTGGCTGATCGAGGGCGACGACTTGGGCGTCAGTGAAACCGTTGTTTTTGAGTCGTTGGATCGCATGACCCAAGGCGTACCACGCTCGATCGTGACGAGCACCGACGTAGGCGATGATCGCCTTCGTACGTGGTTCGACCGTCCCCTTTTCGAGCACTGCTTTGTACGACGTAATTCGATCGGCTCCCGATTTCGGCAACGTCGCCAGCAGCCGCACCCACTGCATCCGAGCCATGTCACCCGAATCCTCTTTCAACACCGTCTTGGCTTCGTCTTCCGTCGCCAGCTTGAGACGCGGCGTTCGTGTTCTCGCTGCGGCGAGCGCGGCTTCCACTTCCGCTTGAGATTCGAGCGGCGGACGGCGGCGCGACTTGGGAGCGGCGAAGCCCTTGTCACTGACGCTCAGATCCGCAGGCGCGACGAGGCTGATTGCCGCTGAGTACTTGGGAGATGTTGGTCGGACGAATTGAAACGCGACATCCTGCTTGATTCGCAACGGGCCAGTCCAACGATTCGTGGCATTGAACCCACCAACCGCATTGACGATTTCGGTGACCTGTAACTCGTTGTAATGCTTGCGAAGAGCGGCGAAATCGTGGTCGTCGATCGCATATGGCTGGAACGAGAGCTTGGTGGCGAATACGAACGCGGCCCGCTTGGCCTCATCAAACTCCGACCAGTCGCCATCCAGCGACGCAAGTTGGTCGTCGGTCATACCACGCGAGGCCAAACCCGACTCTTGATGTCCCAGGCAGTACGTGCAGTTGTTGCCGCGCGAGATGATCCAGAAGAGCATCGTCCGGAACGATGGATCAAAACTCGAATCGCTATCGCGAGTCGCTCCACTTCGAGCACGTGCGATGTCGTTGGAACGCTCGAAACCGTACTCGGCCAAATAGAACGCGCGCATCCGCCCGTTGTTGGCCAGTCCGAGTCGGCGTGCTGGCTCTCCGGTTTTCGCCGCCTGAGCCTTCTGCTCTTCAATCAGAACTTTTTCTTCGTCGGTGACTGGCGGCAGCGGCAGTCGCGGAACCGATTGCTTAGACGCATCAAGCGCCCGCTTCATGTCATCGCGCGTCAACGGAATCGGTTCTGGTTGTGAGTTTCCACGCGGCTCATCTGCGACCGCGAAGCCTCCGCAAACCAGCATTACTCCGAGCCACAGCCGCTTAGAAACTTGCTTCATCTTGGTTCTCTTTCAGGGAAGTCGATCTTGAAAGTCACCGGAGCTATTCAGTCATCATTGTTGGACCTCAACGACATCAGTGTGGACGGGACGCGGAACGACAACTTTCGTTCGCACGCACGCCGATGGCGTGGCGGGCCAACAACTGGAACTTCGAGTGATACTGTTTAATCCTCGTCACGCAGTACCGTGACCGCCGGGGCGGTACTCACGGCGTACTTGGCGGTGGATTTTGACTCGACCCCTTTGTCATCTTTGAGGGTCAGTTTCACAGACATAATCAAACGAGTTCCTTGGTTGGACTCGTCGGGCAGAATCTCAAAAGCGACCAACTTTTTACCGGCGTTCCATTCTCGGTCGACACCAATGATCCCCGGTTTGAGATCTTCGGACTTCTTGCCGTCCTGCCACGCTTGAAGAAACGTCTTGCCGACTTCCTTAGCCGTCGTGGGATTGACGGCCTGGCCGCGTGGACCACCGCAGCCAATCGACATCACACACAGCAGAACCAACATCGACGGCAAACGGGGCTGCGCTAACAACGAACGAATTGTCATTGGGGAAAACCTCAATCTCATTTAGGCTCAAGAGACTACGCCAACCTCGCTCCAACACGAAGCACAAAGCATGGTGTAGTGCCGCACGCCAGCGCAACACCGTCAGCGCTCTGAGAGCGCCGACGGCCAAAAACGCAGCCTTACAACTGGGGCACCGTTTCTCTGCTTGCACGCGTTCCGATGGCTCGCCAGACCCCAAGATCAATGCTGTTTGAAGCAAATATCACCGCACCGTCGCACATCAGGACATGCACGCCACCCGGATGCCGACTGTTGGCGGCTGAGGCCATCCGGCTTGGTGGGTACATACACCCGCGTTGGTTGGGGGGAATTGACATGAAGTAAAATGTCGAGTCATTCGCGGCGGCCAACCAAGAAGTCCCGTTGAAGGATTTCCCCTGTTGGGCAAGGTTGTTCACGTCTGCCGCCCGACAGAACGCGTATGCCTCATCCTGGTTCGAGGGGTAAGTACCTGGACGATAAGTATCTGTGTCTGGAGTAGTAATCGCGTCACTGCCATCACCCAAATTCTTTTCGGACATCAAGGCCGTGTTGCTAGTCCCGTCTTTGATGTCAGTAATTCTTGTGCTGCTGGAGTTGAACAGAGGACCGTTCGGCATCGGCATGCCGTAATTGGTCGATCCAACTGTTGTCCCGGGAAGGCTCACGACGACACCGGTGCCGTAGTTAGTCCAGTAGTTGTTCCGGCCTCCCACCACATTGGGATCGCCAAGCTGGGAGTCGTTATCCGAAGGGCATCGGAATGCCGGGAGGGTCAAAGCCCAAGCACGTGCATTGTTGGGATCTGTGGGAACGGTTCGCGATGAGACACTGACGTTGAAATTCAGCGTTTTGTACAAGCCAACTTGATCGAGGTACGGGAGCAGCCTCGCATGGGGCGAAAAACCGTTTCCGCCCGAAGCCATTGGTAAACAGCCAGCACTGGACTCGTAAGAGTGCATCGCGAGTCCGAATTGCTTGAGGTTGTTTTTGCACTGAGATCGGCGAGCCGCCTCACGTGCTTGTTGCACGGCAGGCAACAAAAGTGAGATCAGAATGGCAATAATGGCGATGACGACAAGTAATTCGATCAACGTGAAGCCGCGACGTGCGGATTGTTTTGAACGGGACATGGACGTTACTCCTAAACGATTTAATAAGGCTGTTTGATGAAGACCTATTAAGCTGCGATTTCTCGCAAAAATGTGAAACAAGATCGTTCTTGATTACTTCATCCGTGTGCGACGCGCGTTCATTCGATCTCGAACACACTTCGCACACGGATCAGAACTCACACGAATGACGACTGGCCGAAACAGGCAATGACGATTTCGAGTGTTCGCTCAAACGAGCAAGCCGCGCGAGATCACTGATACAAACTCAGCAGAATTGCCGTGACCCTGCCTGGTGACTCAAAAGAATTTCACCGACGGAAGAGTCAGTCACGGAGACGTGTCCACGAAACATTTCGTTCGTGGATTCAAAGCAAATGCCGCAAACGGAGTCGGCATCTTGCGACGGACCTGTAGCAGCTACGCGCGGAATTGCGGCGGTCGCTCTAAGCGATGGCCATT
>CAIJTL010000562.1 GCA_903823545.1 uncultured Planctomycetaceae bacterium | reverse complement strand
CTTGCGGCCGACGGCACCGTGCTCCCGGCGGTCGAGGGGCTGTAAGCCCGGGGGCGCCTCCAGAAGCCGGGCGCTCCATCGGCCGTGCACCGCCACCGCCGGCCCGCCCCTGAGCCCAACGCTGGAAGTCTTTCGCCAAGACGGCGCTTCTCCGGCTTGGTCGACAGTAATTCGTGGTTGGGTCTGGCCCAAAGGCGTTCCACCCGGCCATCCGGCCGCACGCGTGGCGGGCTCGTTGGCCGATGGCGGCGAGGCGCCTTGGCGGCAGCGCTCTTACCCGCGGGGCTTGGGTCCCGGCTTGCTGCCGGTCAGGCCCGTCCTTTTGATACGTAGTGCTCCTGGGATCACCCGGTCGCTAATGGACACCAAATCCTCCGGAAGGGTCTGCCGGGGCGCGCGCTCCCAATCCGCGGCAATCCCAAGAATGAGCACCGGGATGTCGATGTTGGACACCCCTCGTTGCTCCAGGTCCCAAACGAACTGCTCGAAGTACGAGACTCCGCTGCTCATTTGCTCGACGAACGCCTTCATCGGTACGATCTCTACGCCGGCGCCGATGTGTCCAAGGTTTCTAAAAATCGTCATCTTGGCGCAGACATTGTAGACCATAAAAGCGTACTTTCCGAACTGCACCTCAACGCCCAAACGCTGCTTCACAAAATCCATCTCACGGAATGCGCCCTTGTTCATCGCCGCCGCTTTGTATCCGGGCTCGTAGTGGGCGACCGAGTACTGCGCCCCAACACGGATAGGGGCCCAACCTCCGATCCTGCCGAACTCGTACTTGAAAGCGGTGTTCAGCGATGTCGGCGAATAGAGCATCTGCCCTTGCTTGGTACGCTCCGAACTCTCCTTGGTCTTGTGAGCCTCCTCGTCGATGCCCTCGATGGCGCGCGTGATCTCAGCGAGGAGTGTCGGGTACTGCGTTTCGACGACCCGACGCCCGTCGCAGAACGAGTAACTTCCCGCAATTCTCACGTTACTTTGCCTCCGCCCGTTTCCATTCATCCGGAATCTGAGACACCTTCTCGGTGCCGCTCGGTACGTGAACCGGCTTCCCCAGCGTTCGGTAGGGGAGGGACCCGTCCGCCAGCATGGCGATCCGACGCCGAGCCTCTTCCATATAGCGTGGCTCGCGGTCGATGCCGACGCTCCTCCGGCCCCGCTTCAGCGCCGCGAGCATCGCGCTGCCTACGCCCGAGAAGGGGTCGAGAACGATGTCTCCTTCGTTGGTCATCGACAGCACACAACGCTCGACCAGTTCGATAGGAAACGAACAGGGGTGCAACGTCTTTTCAGGGTGGTTGGCCTTGACGTTTGGGATATTCCAAAGCCCGACTTCCCACTCGTGAATCATGAGGTTCCAGATGTCAGATGGATTCTTTCCAAGCGGGTTTCCCGAGGGCTTTCCGTAGTCGGGGCCAGGTTTGTAGTTCCGCTTGCCCGGGTACTTCGATGGAACCCGAATTGGATCGAGATTCCACGTGTATTCGTCATCCTTGGTGAACCAGAGAAGCATCTCATAGCGCCCGCTCAGTCGGTGACTGGCGTGGAGTCCGTGATCGAAGTGCCACACAATCCTGTTACGAAGCTTGAAGCCAAAACTTTTGAAAATCGGATAGAACCAGATGTCAAGTGGAAAGACCTCGCCGTTGTCTACGAAATTGCCCACCTGCCAGGCCACGCTGCCCTGTGGGTGAAGTACCCGGTGGAGTTCCCCGATGATCGGGCGCAACCAGTCGAGATAGTGCTGCAGCTCTACCTGGGTCTCGTACTCCTTCCCGATGTTGTAGGGTGGGGAGGTGATCGCCAGCTTCGCGAGGCCATCAGGTAGCGTCTGAAGCCGCTCGAG
>CAIJTL010000561.1 GCA_903823545.1 uncultured Planctomycetaceae bacterium | reverse complement strand
TGTGGGCCATCTGGTGATGCTGATCTTTGGCGCCGCAGTGCGTGTGAGTCTCCGCCGAGCCGTCATTGCAATACTTGAGGGTCGCGATCCGGGTAGTGTCGGTGCGGAAGGCCAGCAGCACGATGTCGTTCATCAGCTTCCAATACTCCGGAATGTCGGCGGGAATCCCGTCGGCAGGTCGCGGGCGATCGGGGGCGGCCAAGGTTGGCTTCCAGCCGTTGGCGTCGCGCTGCTTGTCGGCTCGTTTGATGCGACCTTCGATCTCATGAACGCTGCCGAGATACTCTTCAAACCGCTGACGGTCCGAGAGAGAGAGCCGCAGACGCAGCGACTTCGCGTCTTCGAGCACGGCATCGACGACGCGACGATCGCCTCGATTGGGCTCGGTGCGAAAGAGTTGGTCGAAGGCGAGCGCCGGACGCATCTCAGTCCATGTCGGAGACACCGCCGTACTCCAGGAAATGTGCGAGCTGTACAACAACGGATGCCCGTCCTGAAGACCCGGAATCGGACCTTCGCAGCCCAGAACCAACGAAGGTATTCGGGTGCGGTCGCCGAGGCGCTGAGCCATCACTTGGTCGAAGCTGACGCCCGTGCGGACTTCGGTCTTCGACATCGGCGCCCCGCTGAGCATGTTGCCCGTTTGCATGCAGTGGATGACGCCGTTGTTGGCTTGTTCGTTCCACAGGCCGCGCAGGAAGACCATCCGCGCCTTCCAGGGCTCGAGCGGTTTCAGGCACGGACCAAGTTCCATGCCTGCTCCCTCGCCCTTCGCCCACCAATGTTGCGAGTGAAAGCCCATGCCCGTGAACGTGACGAGCGTGCGAATGGGCGGCTGATCGGCGGCAGCGTTCTTTTCGCCCGCTGCGAACGAGAGCGATTCAAGCCACGGCAGAGCCATTGATACGCCGAGCCCTCGCAAAAGCGTTCGTCGCGAGAAATTGGTAACGGCTGTTGTATGCATGAGATTCATTCTTTCGATGATACGGATCATGATAATGAGCGAAATTCGCAATTTCGGATCATGGAGTAAGCGTATCGCCAAACCCCTCGACCCGAGGCGCGATCTGCCCCTGATCTTCTGCCAGTTGGTTTACAAGCGAGGAAAAGCTTCCGATGTCCGAGGCGGGTACCAGAATCGTTTCGATGGCATCAAGGCGTAGAGGCAGCCTTTGGTTCGTCGATTTTGGTCCGCCCATGAAACCGTGCAATCCTGGAATGCGCCATTCTGACTGCTCTATATTCGCTCTCACTTCAATATGACTAAAAAAATCGAGTGAGTCCCGAGTGCCGCTATTGTCAAATAGCAGGTTTCCGGATGGTCCAACGAACAAATCCGCGAGCCTTACCTTCGCGAGCAACTTAAATAATTGGCATGAAATAGCGGAGCCGTTGCCAACGTAAATTACTTTGTCTCCCCCATTATCTTCGACCCATCTTTGTGAAATGACCAAGCCATATTCTCCGAACGACGTCCGATGTGTATCTAGAATTCGTCCATTTGGCACCTCAGTAAAACACAGCATTGGGATTTGTCCCTTAATGCTCCCGATTCCCGCGAAAACGCACCGCTCTTCGATAAGTGTAAGAGTCGCGAGCGATCTTCCGAGGGCCATTAGCCGCCTCTCAATTATCGGTTTGATTTCAGAAACCAGACGCGAGAGGAGATTGCGGTCATTCGTTGGTGAAAACTCAACAAGGTGATCCGTAAACATCAAACCATCTCGAATGGCTGACTCTAGGTATTCTGGCCTTTTCATGCAGTGAAGTAGCTTCATTACAACCGTCCAAAAACAATGCGTTACTTGGGTGTGGCGGCGACATTGCCTGTCGGGCGAATGCAACGAAACTGCTCGCTGCGGACGATGACGAGCAGGGCGTCGGACCAGCGACCGCCGCTGGTCATGGTCTTGGTGACTTCGTCGATCAGTTTGCGATCCGATGTCATCACGGCTCGGCCCAACGCGTAGCCGGTCAGCTTGCGGGCGAGCGTCCGTAACACGTCCTCGCGGCGCGGTCCGGCGAAGTGGTTTCGCAGGCCGGCAATGTCGTCGATCTCGGTGCCGTCGCGGAGTGTGCCTTTCGTGTCGCCCGGCTTCAGTTCGCTCGCTGGACGCAGTCGGCCGATGGCGTCGAAACGCTCCAGCGTCATGCCGTAGGGATCAATGCGGACATGACAACCGGCACATTTCGGGTCCGCTCGATGACGCTCGGTGATCTCGCGCACGCTGAGTCCGGCGGGCGGAGTTTCGGGCAACGGCGGCACGTCGGGCGGAACTTTGGGCAGTCGCTCGCCGAGCATCTGCACCAGCCACGCGCCGCGCTTGATCGGGCTCGTTCGCGCGGCGGCCGATTGTTTCGCGATGACCGCGCCGAAACCGAGGAACCCGCCGCGACCGTAGGCGGTAACTTTTTCGACACGCCGCCACTGCGGTCCATTCACGCCGGGGATGCCGTAGTGCTTGGCGAGGACATCGTTGATGACCACCGCGTCGGCGTCGATCACGTCGGGAACCGGGCGGTTGTTCGTCAGCAGGTCCTCGAAGAACCGCACGGGCTCCTCGGCCAATGCATCGCGCAACACTGGAGTGAACTCGGGGAAGTGTTTCAGGTTGCGGCCGTGATTGGTGGCGAAGTCCCGCACGCTGAGCCAACGGGCACCGAACTCTTCGGCCATGCCACGCACGCGAACGTCCTTCAGCATGCGATGTAATTGCTCCTCCATGACTGCGGGGTCGCGAAGCTTGTCGGCC
>CAIJTL010000560.1 GCA_903823545.1 uncultured Planctomycetaceae bacterium | reverse complement strand
GAAACTAACCCAAAAGCGTGAGCGAGGGCGATTCCACGCGAGATTTCCCGATGCCCTCGCTCACGCTTCGGGTTAGTGAATCAGTTTTGAAACGGCCTCTAAGCATTGAAGCGGCGCGTGAGCAGTCAATCAACGGACGAAAAACATCAATCAAACGACCACGCCGAGCTCGTCTCGGTGGCTCGATGGGGTTGGTGGACTTCGCTCGATTAGGGACTAAGCGAAGTTTTCACCGAGCTTTCCTCATTGGAACGAGCGATGTCATTCGCGAGTGGAACGTCAACGAATTCGCCCTCGCTGACTTGGGTTTTCCGCAGTAATTGCTATGAAGCGTCCCCAAAGTCATAACGCGGCGAGCCCGCAGGTACGTCGCCGTCGCGCTCAGCGTGACGAGCCTAGCGTCTCGTGAAGCGATCGGTTCATCGCGCGGAGCGTGATGGCTCCGCGCCAAAACGATTCTTGGTAGTCCCACAGCGGCACGGTTCGTGTCCTTATTTGTTTTCAGAAGTGAGTTTCCGACAATGGCTGACAATTACATTTTCACGATCGAAGCTCTCACTCGGATGTACGAGGAGAAGGTCATCCTCAGCGACATTTGGTTGTCGTTTTATCCGGGAGCCAAGATCGGTGTGCTCGGCAACAACGGTTCGGGTAAGAGCACGTTGCTGAAGATCATGGCGGGTGAAGACAAGGACTACATGGGGGAAGTTCGCCCCGCCAAAGGGATCAAGATTGGCTACTTCGCGCAAGAGCCGCGCCTCGATCAGTACGAAACCGTTGCTGATTGCATCAACGATGCGGCTGCTGAATCGCACGCCATTTTGAGTCGCTACAACGAACTCAATGAGAAGTTGTGCGAACCGCTGGAACCGGAAGAGATGGAGAAAGTGCTTGATGAGCAAGCGAAGGTTCAAGACAAGATCGATCACGGCAACTTGTGGGAACTCGATCGCACCTTGGAGATCGCGAAGGACGCCATGCGTCTGCCCCCTGATGACGCACTCATCGCGAATCTCTCCGGCGGTGAGAAGCGACGTGTCTCCCTCTGTCAGATCTTGTTGCGAAACCCCGATCTGTTGCTGCTCGACGAACCAACCAACCACCTCGATGCTGAATCGGTCGCGTGGCTGGAACACTTCTTGGAGAACTTCGCGGGGACCGTCGTCGCTGTAACGCACGATCGTTACTTCCTCGACAATGTCGCGCAGTGGATCTTGGAGCTCGATCGCGGCAAGGGAATCCCGTTTGAAGGGAATTACTCGACGTGGCTCGAACAAAAGCATGCGCGCATGGCGGTCGATCAGAACAAAGAATCGAAACGTCAAAAAGCACTCGCTCGCGAATTGGAATGGGTTCGCATGTCGCCGAAGGCTCAAGCGACGAAGAACAAAGCGCGTATGCAACGCTACGAAGAACTCCGCAGCCAGACCTACGAAGCTTCCAGCGATATGGACGAAATGCAGATTCCTTCCGGCAAAGCGCTGGGTGATCTCGTCATTCGTGCCGAGGGCCTGTCGAAAGCGTTCGGCGACAAGCTGCTCTTCGAGAACATGAACTTCAATCTGCCGAAAGGTGGCATCGTCGGCGTGATTGGCCCCAACGGAGCGGGCAAGACAACCCTCTTCAAAATGATCATGGGGGTCGAGAAGCCTGACAGCGGCACGCTGCGCATCGGCAACGCGGTGGAACTGGCCTATGTCGATCAGTCGCGCGATACGCTCGACGGCGACAAGACCATCTACGAAGAAATCAGCGGCGGCATCGACATGATCGAAGTCGGCGGCCTGAAATTACACTCGCGCGCTTACGTCGGTCGGTTCAACTTCAAAGGGACCGAGCAACAAAAACTCGTGAAGCAACTCTCCGGCGGTGAACGCAACCGAGTTCATCTCGCCAAGCTGCTGCGTCGCGGTGGCAACGTGATCCTGTTGGACGAACCGACCAACGATCTCGACGTCGATACGCTGCGAGCGTTGGAAGAAGGTCTTTCCAACTTCGGCGGCTGCGCCATCGTCACCAGCCACGATCGCTGGTTCCTCGACCGCATCGCCACCCACATCCTAGCCTTCGAAGGAGACAGCCAAGCTTACTGGTTCGAGGGAAACTACAAACTCTACGAAGCCAATAAACGCGAACGCCTCGGAGCCGCCGCCGACCAACCCCACCGCATCAAGTACAGGCCGCTGGCACGTTGAGACATGTCGTTGCCATCACGGCCAGTCTCTGATGCACTCAGTCACACAGCTTGCCGCAGAGGCAGGCTGTGTGCGCATCGCAAGAAACATATTGTTGATGTCATTTGAGCTGACGACATCAAACTTGTGATCGACGACCGAGCTGATCAGCGGTGGATCATCGGCTCAGGCATTTCGCTGGATTTTATCCGCCGTCTGATCCTGCGACTGGTTACGCATAGCGTTGGTCCGCAAGTGACGTGGTATTGTTAACCCAGCCGAACCGACAGTACGTTGCATTTGATCGGTCGGCCAACATCACTACCTCGCGACGGCGACAGCAATACTTACGCCCTGGGTGTTGACATCGTGCATCGGCCAGGCGCTTCATCGACATTGATTTATCAACCGCTGCGAAAGTAACGAGACGTGCTCGCTTGAGCTGGCGCTCAGTTTGTCCCATTCCGGAAAAAGCGTCTCTTGTATTTCGTGCGTGACATCGTCTGTGAGTCTGGCGAACGCAAGCAAGTGCCACAGTTCAGCCAGCGCCTGCAAGAGCGGGTCTCCGGACAACACCTGGGGTTGCTGTTTCCAATGCCGCAGTCGTAGGCTCTTCGAAGTCCAGTAACACTTGACTGAGCATCCCCGGTACTTGAGTTCGCTGAGCCGAGGCAGGTACCGCTCAAAGTCCGCAACGAAATCCGGGGCGCCTTCGTCTCGGCCAGACAGGAATTCATCGACGTTCACGACACGAGAGCCTCCGATGCCACCGGCTGCAGCTGAAACCTGTTCTCGGATCAAGTAGGACTCAGGCACTAACGACACGCGCACCTCATTGCAAATCAACAACTGCTCAACAATCAAGCGGTTCCGCGATCGTGTAACGTAGATATCCACAACATCGGTCATGACGTTCTTCCGCCAGTGCCCGGCGAAGAAAAACCGTTTCGAGTGATCGCGTGGCGGAAGCCTGGCGCTTCGCGAAAGCAACGTCCTGTTTTCTCTGGCTATTCGCAAAAGCGTGCGCCATGGCGCGTGCAGCAGTTTTCCGAGCGCAAGGCGGCGATCGGCCGGAGTTTTCAGCACTTGCGCTTGTTGCCAATGCATCGTCCAGTTAATCATCGACGCCCCTCGCTGACAATTCTGCCTGATGGCCAACGGCGTATGACCGATGGCATCTCTCGACGGGCAGAACATTCAAGTGAGCCGCGCGCGGCCTATCACGTT
>CAIJTL010000559.1 GCA_903823545.1 uncultured Planctomycetaceae bacterium | reverse complement strand
GGCGGTGTCGACGATCGATTCAACTCACCGTCGGCAGTTTTTGACTGAAGCTCGGCAGTTGAGGTCGCGTCCGAATTAGCGTCAGCAGCCGCCCCTCCCGCAGTCTGACTCTCCGTCGCCGGTCCGTTCGGCGAGCCACTCCCCGACGCATCGCTGTTTTCTTCTTCGGGCTTCTGCTCCGACGCAGGCGATGACTCCGTTTGACTCGTTGCCGGTGGAGTCTTTGACTCACACCCGGAACATCCCGGCAAGCAGATCAAGCTGACTACCGTCAGCGAATACCAAGTCGATTTCAAACGCAGCCCGATCAAGGAGCGACACATAGTGAGCAATTCCCAGGTGCGACGACTCTCGGACATCGTTAGACGTCATTGGCAATCTGTCGCCAATTGTTCTGATGCTGTCTCCAAATGACCTCGTGCAATTTTGCATCAACGAGACACGGGTATCTAATCGCGACGGATTGCGACAATCAAGCGACTCGCTACCGTTTGCGAATTGAATCCTTCCAAACGACTTGACTGCAAAACAGTGTTAGTGGCAGCAGTCGCGTAACATGCGAATGACATCGTGAAGCGTGCGTCAAAAAGAGCGAATCGTGGCGGCGAGCCATCCAGACTCAAGACTGCGGTAGATCGCGGGGGGCCCAACTTTGCAAAAGTTGGGTGCCGGAGGCACAAGAAACTCGGAGTTGGCTTTGAACGCAATGGAAGATGGGTTTGGGATGAATGTCTCTCGCAAGTTTCTTGTGCTGCGCGCACAGCTTGCTTGGACGGCAAGCTGTGATACCCGCTCTCGTTTTTTGGTGTCATGTCGTACTTGCTCCCGACTCTTGGGAATCGTTCACGATGGCTTGGCCCGGTAGCTCGACTTCAAAGATGCTGCCGAGGCCGTTTGCGCCGTCGAGGACTCGGACCTTTCCTTTCAAAAGACTGACGAGCGTGCGGACGATGTAGAGCCCGACGCCGGTTCCTTTTTGGCGGCGTTCCAATTCGTTGCCGCCGCGATAAAAGATTTTGAAGATCCGCTGCCGCATGTGAGTCGGAACCCCATCACCGTTATCGACGATCTGCGTCAGGACTCGCCCACGCTCGTTGACTCGGACACGAACATCGACGTGCGGTACAGCGGCTCCGTATTTGATCGCGTTGTCCAACAAGTTCCCGAAGATCATCTCCAGCGGCAGGCGTCGAGCTCGAATCACCGCCGGTTCGACGTCGAACGAAAAGACATCTTCGAGCTTTCGCTTGTGATGCCGACCCGCCGCTTCGGCACAACGACGGAGCAACGGCTCCAGTTCGATGTCTTCTGGTTCCGCCTCTTGTCCGATGTCATCCAGGCGAGCCACTTCCAGCAACTGATTGATGAGATGATCCAATCGGACCAACTCACCATCCATCACTTTGAAGAACTCTTCTTGCTGACTCGGATCGACATGTCGCATGCGCAGCGTGTCGAGATACAGCCGCAGCGAGGCGATCGGCGTTTTCAGTTCGTGAGTCACACTATCAACAAAGTTGGCCTGCCTCTGATTCAAACGCACTTCTTTGATCGTCAAAAACATGTAGAACCCAGAGACGACGAGGATCAGCGCGAAGACCACCGTGCCAATCGTCAGCGCACTCCACTCGTTCAACTGAGCCAGCAAGACGATCCAGCAAACCATCAAGACGACATTGAGCACCATCATCAAGACGCTCAAAGTAATCGGCAGATGCAGCGTGCGTCGTTTGCGGTGAGACATGGTTCGCGATTCTGGTTGT
>CAIJTL010000558.1 GCA_903823545.1 uncultured Planctomycetaceae bacterium | reverse complement strand
TATTTAAGCTTGGTCAGCTTGGTGATATCAGCGAATTCCTTGTCTTTGATGTCAACAAATGCGCACGACAGGATTTCAAGATCAGTAAGCGTGTTGAGTCTTTCAAAGAAGTTGGGATTCACGCTAACCGGCATGGAAAGTTCGACACGCCGAACGGTCTTGAGCCCACGGATCAAGTCCAGGCTATCGTCGTATGTATTCCATCCATTGAGGTGGACTTGATCGTTGACGAACTTGTGAGGAGACAGTTTTTCAATCTCATTCGCCCGGAACGATTCACCTGAGTCTGTGATGACGCTCACTTCGCCGCCATGCCTGAGAATCTCGTGCGCAGCGATCCATTGGGGACCTGCTTGTGAATCAACCTTCGGTTTGCGTACGCGGCGCGATTGCCAGATATTCCAAAAACCGTTGTTCGACCCAATGCGATCGCTCACAAACCACAGTGTCTGGCCATCGGACGCCAATTCTGCAAATTCATCTCTCTTGGATGAATTAATGAGAAAACCCAGATTGACGGGTTTCTGCCAGGCGTCTGCGATTGTCTTTCGCGTGGACAGCCACAGATCTTGTTCCCCAAAACCAGCCTGGCGTGTCGAGCCGAGCAAAAGCACCGTGCCATCCGCCGACAACCAGCAGGGCCAATCATTCGCCGAAGAGTTCAATGGCTCTGATAAAGGGGAAGGTGTTGACCAAGGATCATTCATCGTCTGGCGCGTGAGCATCCAGATGTCATCATGCCCCTTACCCCCACTCCGAGCCGGTTGCGAGATGAGCAATGTCAGGCCATCCGGCGAGACCACGGGATGGGTGGCCTTCAGATACAACCCCAAAACAAGCTTCGGCACTGACCAAGGCTGATCTGAGTTCGTGCGTGTGGACACAAAAACTCCGTCTGGGTTCTGCCTCATGAAGAACAGCGAACAACCATCGGCAGTCAAACTGAAATCCCTCTCGAAACTCGGTCCATTGATCGGTTCGCCGACATTGACAGGAGTTTCCCAAGCCGAGTGGAGCGAGTTGCGGCGAGTGAACCAAAGGTCGTCGCGCCCTTTGCCCAACACGCCTGCTTTGCCCATGTCTCCCACGAACCACATCTGTAACCCATCGCTGGAGACGCGCGGGGAGTAATTGTATTGCGAGAAATTCACCACCGGGTCTAATTTTTTTGGCACGCTCCATTCGTAGTCCGGTGAGGTCAGCAACTCGGCAAGGCTCAATTGCGCCTCCGGATTCGTGGAACTCGGAATCGCCGCTGCGACAGGGGACCTTGAGGCTGGTGAGTTGTCTGAGATTGGAGAGTTGGAATCCTTCGCCTGCGGCTCGTTGACGATTGGGGGCGAGAACTTCAGCCACAGGAGGACGATGGCCAACACCCCGACTGTCGTGATAACGCCGACCCACCGACTGTGAAGCCACTTCAACCTCCCATCGCTCGAACTTCCTGAGTCGGGTGTCTCGACAACACCGCTTGGCTGGTTCGGAGTCATTGGCCGACGTTCTGATTCAGCCAGTGTTCGATGCAGGGTTTCATCCAGCGCTGCCGCCACTTCCTTCATGCTTTGATAACGGTGCTCCAGCGACTTTGACAACATTCGCAAGCAGATGGCATCCAGATCAGGGTCAATGCCAACGCGGACTTCTGAAGGGGGACGAGGAGGCTTGGAGGGGTCGATCACCTCGACCAACATTTGCATCATCGAGCCGGAGAACGGCAGCCGACCGGTCAGCAGCTCGTACAGAATGACTCCCAGGCTGTAGATGTCACTGGCCGGACCAATGCGATCCATTTCACACCGAACTTGCTCCGGCGACATGTAGGCGGGGGTTCCCACGATCGTCCCTTCCTGAGTGATCCGAGACTCCACGTCGCTCGATTGCTGAGCCAGCCCAAAGTCCATGACGATCGGCTCGCCATCGGTATCAATCATGATGTTGGAAGGTTTCAAATCCCGATGCACAACCCCCGCCCGGTGTGCGACATCCAGAGCGAGCGAGATTTTACGGATGGTCGCCGCCAATCGTTCGCTGTTTGGCAAGCCACCGAAATTGCTCCGCGACAGCGGTTGTCCGTCGATAAATGCCATCGCGATATAGTGGGTATCGCCGATCGCGTTGACTTCGTAAATCGGGCAGATGTTCTGATGCCGCAGCTTCGCACAAGCTCGTGCTTCACGATGAAAGCGTTCCAGAAATTCGGGGGATTCGTCTGCGGAGCGTCGCGGTACTTTCAGTGCGACCTGCCGACCGAGCTTTCCGTCCTCGGCCAGATAGACCTCACCCATCGCACCATAACCGAGCATCTTCTGCACGGTGTATTGCCCGAACGTGATCGGAAACGGGCCGACAAACGTGGGTGGAATCTCCTTTCGTCGCACTGCACTCGGAGCGTCGATCGGCGGATCGGCTCGATGCTCGATCGTCCCGGCCAGCGAGAGGATCGACGTGTCGGTGGCCTGACCGAACTTGCGACCACCCGCAAACTGCAAGGCGAGATCGTGGTCGGCAAAGAAGGTCAACAAGCCATCCCGAAGTTCCGCGTGCGATGCAATGAACTCGTCCCGCGAAACCAACTCTCCCGCATCAACGCGCGACAGGTACTCCCCAATCGCGTGGTCCAGCGGAGTGATCTCAGGGACTACGTCCATGTCGTCGAGTTGTTCCATGAGGGTGATTCCAGATCATTCAGCAGGCGAGCCGCAATTGGTACGACGGACTTCCAGTCCGTCGCAAAGCCGGGACGGACTGGAAGTCCGTCG
>CAIJTL010000557.1 GCA_903823545.1 uncultured Planctomycetaceae bacterium | reverse complement strand
TCTGCGAAAGCGAATAGCATCGTCCAATGGTTGTCGCGTTAAACAATAGATTGAGGGACCGGATGGTGAGGCTCACAATCCTCACCATCCGCATGACACGGACGACCGGACTCTTCAGCCTGCATTCGCGCGGTGGTGAGGTCTCAGACATTAGGACGATTAGCGCGATCGGATACTCTTTCGTAGACGTTGTTCCCACAAAGTGTTTTCATCTAAGTTTGTTGCCAGCTCACATGGCCTCACACAAAAGATGCCGATAACCGAGAACACGTTGGAGATTCATTCGTTCGACAGTCGCAAAACGGCGTTGAAGGACATCATGGCGGCACGACTCAGTCTGGCTCTGCTGGAAATCAACTACCTCGGCCCAACATTAATGGTCGCCGATGCGTGTGTAAAAACGGCAGGCGTCCGTATCATCGGGATCGAAAGCACTGATGGTGCGCAGCAGTGTTTAAAGCTCGTTGGAGAAACGGGTGCCGTGATGGCTGCTGCCGAACAAGGAGTCGAACTGGCTCGTCGCATGGGGAGCCAGTGCATGGTTTCGGTCCTTCCTGCTCCACTGGAAGAGACGCAGAAGCTCGCCAATTCCGAACCAATATTTAGTCCGTTGTTGGGTTTGTACGATTCTCGCGTACCGAGAGAGGGTGTCATGAGCACTGAAGCTGTTGGCTTGCTAGAGACTCAAGGTTTAGTGGCCGCATTGCACGCGACCGACGACATGCTGAAAGCGTCAAACGTGACGCTCGCTGGCAAAGAAAAGATCGGAGCGGCCTACATCACGATCATGGTGCGCGGCGACATTGCGGCCGTCCAAACTGCCATAGAAACAGGCAAAGCCACCGTCGAACGACTTGGCGGAAAGCTGATCATGGCCGACGTGATCCCCCGCCCTCACCCTGACTTGGCCGCGCTGCTGCCTAAGTAAGGTTGACGACTTCGCTATCATCACGAAGTGGGGGCACGTTTCCAACGTGCCTGGGGACGAGCACGTTGAAAACGTGCTCCACTAAATCGCGCTCCTCAGACTTTCGAGATTGCGACCTCACCGTGGCTGACTCGCGTTCTGACCCGAAGACCTCTTCGTCGCGCGGTGAGTTCGCGAGCGTGCGAGACTGGCTCGCCGCCATTTGGCTCATCGGTTACTCAATTTTTTTCTTCAGCTTCACGCTGCCAAATAGTAATCCGCCAGTCCGCCGCATTGATGTTTGGCTCGAACTTCCAGAAATTCTCTGGTCCAACGTTGTTACTCCACCCAATGGTGTTGAAACCAACTGGGCGAATCTCAGCCAGCGATTGGACCTGATTGCCATCGCCGTTGCGATCTGGCTCGGAAGTTGGTCCGTCGGCAGTCTTACGCTTCGAACACTGCGACTGCCGTTGCAACAACGTTCAATCGAATGGTTTGTCTGTGCCTGTGGAATTGGACTCTCGTTCGTTTCATTGCTGACGCTGGGATGTGGGATGGCTGGATGGCTGTCGCCCACTCTATTGGGTAGCGTCTTAGCAATCGCCTTGCTCATCGAAGGGATATCGCAAGTTCGCCAGCGACGCTCATCAAAGAGCGTTTTTTTGACCGGCGCGGCGCCCCCTGCAAAACAACCAAAGCGAGATTGGCTGAGCAAGTTTAGCGGTGTGCTAACTCGCGGTGAGCAGATTCCGTATGACGCGGTTTGCAAGACCCTCGCCGTGATCACAATGACGTTGTTTTGCACGGCCATGTTGCTCGGCTCATTGCTTCCGCCCACGGACTTCGACGTGAAGGCATATCACCTCACAGGGCCGAAGGAGTATTTCCTCAACGGCCGGATCACGTTTCTGGAACACAACGTTTACACGAACTTTCCCTTTCTCACCGAGATGCTCTGCCTGCTGGGGATGGTCTTGCGGCAGGATTGGTTTCGTGGAGCGCTTGCCGGACAGGCAGTGTTGATGGGCTTCGCACCTCTGACAGCATTGGCCTTATTCTGTGCTGGACGACGGTGGTTCGGATCTACAACCGGTTGGCTAGCGGCGACGATTTATCTTTCGACGCCGTGGACCTATCGCTTGGCGATCATTGCTTACGTTGAGGGTGCATTGTCGTGCTACTTGCTTCTGTCACTGTTCGTCGTCTTGCTGGCGATCGAACTACACTCGTTGCGAATGTTGGTCGTCGCAGGCCTCCTTGCTGGGAGCGCGATGGCCTGTAAGTATCCGGGCCTCGTGTCGGTCGTAATCCCGATGGCACTGGCTGTTGCTGTTGGAGTGCGGTGGAAGTGTCGCCCGCTCGCGCCGAGACCAGAAGATGCGAACGCAGAAGTTTCAAACGCTGTCCACTCCGTAGTTGTCGTCGCAAGCCCTCAGACAAGCGATTCGACACATCGCATTCCGAAGTCTCACGCCTTCAGCTACCTGAAGGCGCTCGCTGCATTTGGTGTCGGCGTTGCGTTCACAATTGGACCTTGGCTGCTGAAAAACGTTGCTGAAACTGGCAACCCAGTTTATCCGCTCGCATACGGGATCTTCGGTGGTCGAGACTGGGATGTCGTTTCACACGCGAAGTGGCGGAAGGGACATAGTCCGAATACTTATGCAACCAGCGATCTAGTGGAAAAGTTTATCGACGTCACGGCAAAGGCTGATTGGCTGAGTCCGTTATTGTTTGGACTCGCTCCGTTGGCGTGGTTACGAGCGAAACGACCTAAATCTCAAACATCAAGGCCCGCTCCTCTCATATCTGGGCTTTGGCTTTATCTCGCGTATCTGTTCTTTCAATGGTGGCTGC
The DNA here is from genome assembly GCA_903823545.1 of uncultured Planctomycetaceae bacterium. GTDB lineage: Bacteria > Planctomycetota > Planctomycetia > Planctomycetales > Planctomycetaceae > SXKJ01. The sequence goes on along the minus strand of CAIJTL010000557.1, from coordinate 771 downwards.
TCACGCATCGCATCGACCGCTTTTGGGTTCCATTGATTCCAGTTGCCACATGGCTTGCTGCAATCGGAGTCGAATGGTCGCAAGGCAAACTTTGGCGTTGGACGTGTGGATCCGTGATTGCGTTAAGTGTTCTCTTCAATCTCGGATTCATCACAACCAAATTGTGCGGCTTCAGCGCATACTTGGCTGACCTTGATAAAGCTCGCATCGGTTGTGAAGGAACGGCAGAAGGAATTGCATTCATCAATCAATTGCATGATGCAGGTAAGATCCCGAAGAACGCGGTGGTTCTTTGTGTTGGCGAAGCACAGGTTTTCGATGCGCGACCACGCGTGATCTACAACACGGTCTTTGATCAACCAATTCTCCGAGATTGGCTGGCGATTCGACCTTCAGATGATGTCCCTGAACGCGAATGGCCTCTGCGTTCAATTGCTGACGTGCGTCAGACTTTTGAATCTCACGGAGTTACTCATGTGCTCGTCAATTGGCAAGAACTATTGAGATACCGCATGACTTACGGGTACTCCGATTTCGTCACACCATCACGCTTCAAGTGGCTTCGTGAGAATGGGTTGCTCGACAATCCCGCGATGTATTCGATGGGGATGGGCGATTACAAAAGCATGGATGCTCGCAGCAAAGCGGAACTTGATCGATGGGCTCCAGAGTTAAAGCTGATGCACGAAGGAAAAATGGTCTACATGACTTGGCAGGTATTCGCCGTGCGGAATTAAGTGCGTCATCGACTGGAGCTAAAAGCCTTGGCGA
>CAIJTL010000556.1 GCA_903823545.1 uncultured Planctomycetaceae bacterium | reverse complement strand
ATGATCAATGACCAACGACCAATAACCAATGACCAATTTCTCCCCCACTTTCGTGGTGTCTTGCTGTTTGCCTGGCTCACACTCACCGCCTCATTTGTATTCGCCGTAGATACGCCGAGCGTCACTGTGTTTGATGCTGATGGTCGCACGACAAACGGAATGTTGAAGGGAATCACCGCAGGCTCGTTGAGTGTTGAGACCACGGTGGAGCCTGCTGAAACTCGGTCGTGGAAATGGCCTGACATTGTCTCGCTCCGCTTCGATGATCGGCCTGCCCAGCGTGAGCCGCGTGGTGCGGCGATCTGGCTGGCGAATGGCGATCGGTTGGTTGCGAAGGGAACCAGCGTTGAAGACGAACGGCTCAATGCTGCGTGGGTCCGTTTCGAGGAATGGCCTGCATTCTCGTTGCCGCTAGAGTCTGTTCGCGGCCTCTCCTTGATGCTGCCGCAACATCGCGATCTTCGTGATGAATTGGCGACTTGGATTTCGGATCGCCGCGAAAAACGGGATGAAGTCCGATTGCTTAATGGCGATCTCATTGGCGGCGAACTGCTTGATTGGCGCGATGGATTCGTGAATCTGAGCACCACAGCTAGCAAGCTGAAGCTGCCGATCAACGATGTGCGCGATATCGGATTCAACGCCGACTTGCTTGCGCTGCCTGAGTCGCAAGGATTCTGCTGGCTCGTTTTACTCAGCGACGGTTCACGTCTCACGCTGAAGTCGGCGGATAGTCGCATCGAGCACGGCGTTGTCTCCGCAACACATGTCAGCGGCACATTGTTTGAAATCCCGCTCGAAGAAATCTGCGACCTCCGTGTGTTACATGGCCGAGCGGTCTTCTTGTCCGACGTGCCAACCGTTGAATCGACTCACACGCCGTTCTTGCCAAACTCATGCAATTGGCCATTGCAGCGTGATCGAGCTGTCGATGGTCGCCCGCTTCGAGTCGGTGGTCGTGAGTTTTCCAAAGGGCTTGGTATGCAAAGCCGATCCACCGTGACCTGCGACCTCGCAGGCAAGTACCGTTCTTTCGCCGCCACTATCGGGTTTGATGACACAACGACCGGGCCAGGAACGGTTGCGTGCGCTGTGGAGGTTGATGGTAAACGTCTCTTCAATATTGCATCGCTGTCGCGAACAAGTGGCTCGACCCAATTGCCGATGATTGAGCTCGCTGGCGCAAAACGGTTGACCCTCATCGTCGACTTCGGCAACCTTGGTGACGTCCAAGATCGCGTCAATTGGTGCGATGCTGTTCTGCTGAAATAGCTGCAGCTTGGCTCACAGGTTTGTGCAGTCTGTGAAATTCCCAAAGACGAAATCAAGAGTTGACACAAGCTGCCCGACTTGTGTTATTGAGCTAATACAAGTCTTGCGTGTCGATCAACGATCTCATCGGAATGTAGCCGTGCAGATTCACATCTCTCCGAGCGACGGAGTGCCGATCTATCAGCAGATCGTGAACCAGATCAAATATCTGGTGGCTGCGGGGAGATTGTCGGCGGGTGAAGAATTGTCGCCGATTCGGGTGTTGGCGGAGCAGCTTCTCGTGAATCCGAACACGGTGGCTCGCGCGTATCGCGAGCTGGAGGCGGCAGGGATTGTTGAGAAGCGCCGCACGGCCGGGACTTACGTTTCTGATCAAGGTTCACCGTTGGCTCGACGAGAACGAGTCAAAATCTTAACCGGTCGTATTGATGCCTTGTTGGCTGAGGCACGTCACATGGACGTTGCTCTGGATGAAGTCATCAAGCTCGTTCAACAACGTCACGCGACAATGGAATCAACTCGAACTGAGGAGTGATCTCATGCACGAATCTTTTCCGTCATCCGCTCCGCCGATTGTTGAGATTAGTAGTGTCACACGGCAGTTTGGCAACAAAACGGCGCTGGACGATATCTCGCTGACTGTACCGCGAGGCGGTGTCTTCGGTTTGATTGGTGGCAATGGTGCCGGCAAGACGACGCTCATCAAGCACGTCATGGGAATGCTGAAAGCTCAAGCGGGAAGCGTGCGAGTCTTCGGGCTTGATCCTGTGCAAAATCCTATCGGCACATTGGGACGCATTGGCTATTTGGCCGAAGATCGCGACCTGCCGAATTGGATGCGCATTGGTGAATTGCTCCGTTATACGCAGGCGTTTTATCCGAATTGGGATGACGCCTATGCTGAAGAACTGCGTGACGCATTCGATTTAGACATCAACGCACGCATTAAGTATTTGTCGCGAGGGCAGCGAGCACGAACCGGATTGTTGCTCGCGCTCGCTCATCGTCCAGAGCTGCTGGTGTTGGATGAGCCTTCGTCAGGACTCGATCCGGTTGTGCGACGGGACATTCTCGGTGCGATCATTCGCACGATCGCCGATGAGGGTCGGACGGTGCTCTTTTCGTCGCATTTGTTGGATGAAGTCGAACGAGTGGCTGACAGAATCGCGATCATTCATCAGGGGCGAATCATGCTCACCTCTACGATGGATGAGGTCAAAGAAACCCATCGCAGGATGACCTTGCGGTTCGGGCAGTCGCATGAATGTCCGCCATCACTTGTGGGAACACTCTCGTTTGAAGGACACGGTGCGGAGTGGACTTACATTTGCAAAGGCGAGAGCACTCAGTTGCGAAGCGCGGCCGACGCGATCGGAGCAACTGTTGTCGGCGATACTGCGCTCTCGTTGGATGAAATTTTCGTGTCACGAATTTTGAGTTAGCAAATCACTCGAATGAGAAGAGTCTCGTTCTACGACTTCGTCAAACGGTCCCAATCAACTCGATTCCGAGGCCCTTCATCATGCGATCTGTTCCGTTGGCAATGACGTGGGAGATGCTCTGGAGAGGTTTCTGGACCTTGATCGGGCTTTCGTTAGCGGCGAACGCACTGCCGGTCTTCCTACTGACCGCATTGAGGTCTGACGGAGCCATTGAACCGGACGAGACGGTCTGGGTCATCATTCATTTGATGTTGATTCAAATCAGCGTCTTTTTGTTCGGAACTGGCGTAAGTTCGGCGCAGGGGCATCCTTCTCGATTGTTTGTCATGCCGATATCGAACTCCTCCATTGCGACGTGGCATCTTCTGCCGGCGATGGCCATGGTGGCCGCACATTCGGCGGGGAGCACTGCCGCGTTGAACGCAGTCTTCGGTCTCGAATCGCCGATTTGGGGTCCGACGATGTTTATGGCTGTGGCGTTCGCGGGGTTTCAAGCAACCTGCTGGTTCACCGAGAAATCGGGTTGGATCTTTTGGGGATTGGTGATTTACGGCACGGTCTTTGGCTTGTGGTTCAAGTCGCGTTACGGAGCGGTGTTTTCGCAACCGACTCATCTTTGGAAAGAAGTCACTTCGATCGAGGTCATGACGATGATGGTCTTCTTCGTCGTTTCGCATTTCGTTGCGGTGAAGGGGATCGCTCGCAATCGATGCGGCGAGCCGTTGCCGTCGTTCGGGATCATTGCTTGGATCGAACGGATATTCGATCCGGCTCCGGACATGGGGATGCCGTTTCAAACTCCATTGGAATCTCACTTCTGGTTGGAGTGGCGTCGCAAAGGTTTGGTGATGCCAGCGGGGCTTGTCCTGTGCATGGTCTTGGGACTGACTGGTTGGCTGATTTCGAGTCGCGATGTTTCCGCGTTGTTGGAAGGCTTCCTGGGTAGCGGAGGGATGCTCTCTTTTTTAGGGCTGATCGTTGGATTTGTGAT
>CAIJTL010000555.1 GCA_903823545.1 uncultured Planctomycetaceae bacterium | reverse complement strand
GAGTACCCATACTCGAACATGGACGGATTGGCGTTTAGGGGAGGAGTTCTTCAGCGTTAGATTGCATCGTCTTTCTGTGAACTCAAGTCGGTGGATGACACCGTGTTCAAGGAGCATTTCGCCCGTATTGAACTCAAGAATACTCCGCTTATCGCCCTTGGGTTGGTGATTGGAATAGAAGTTGTTTGGAGTCACGATTGCGGTTCTCCTGAAAAATGGAGTCTATCAGACCCCGTTTTCTTTGGTCTCGGATTTCTTCTTGGCCGGATTCGGCCAGAGCCAAGCGCGAACGTGATCGGCCACGGCCTTCAAACGGTCGTCGTCAATTCGCTCGCGATAGACCGCGCTCATGTCGTTCGATGCGGCAGCGTGGCCCATGATGGCATTGGTCGCAATCTGGTCTCGCGTTGCTCCCGCGACGGTCTCGAACGTGTGCCGGAGCGCGTAGAACGCCCGGCGATCGCCTTGTAGCTCCAGCTTCTTGAGGATCTTCGCGAACTCCTGCGCGATGCCGTCGATGTTCGTTCCGTTCTCTCGGCATCGCACATAGGCCACACCTCGCATCGTGAGAAACAACCGCTTGGAGTCTGATTCGTCTTTCGGCTGTCGCCGCTTGGCAACGCACTCACGCAATGCGGCGACGGTCTCCGGCCAGAGCGGACAGCGTCTCATCACGGCGGTCTTCGGTCGCGGGAACGTGAGCCAGCCGCCGTCCAGGTCGAGAGCCGTCAACGGGAGTGACGAGCAATCCGACTGGCCGAATCCGCAGTTGATGCCGAGCAGAATCATCGCCTTCAACGGCGGCTTGGCTTCGTCGAGTATCTTCCGCAGTTCATCGACTTCAAACATTCGCGCTGGCTTGGATTGTCGATCGGCACGGAGTAGCCGCTTCGAGGGCATCTTGAACGACGGGCCGAACTTCACTGGTCGGTCGATCAGATCGCTTTCAAATGCGAATTTGAACACTGTTCGGCTTTGACGAATACGGTTGCCCAACGTCACCAACCCGACACTTTTCGCGAACGAGCTCCGCAACTGTTCAAAGTCGGAACTCCGCAGGTCGTCCACTAATCGCTGCCGTCCAAGATGGCCGATGAGCAGTTCGCAAATCGCCTTGTAGTTGGCGAATGTGATTCGCGAGAGTTCCCCTGATTCGAGGAGGCTTTGCTTGAGAGTCAGGAACCGATTCGCCAAGTCTCGCATGGTCAAACCACGGGTGTCATCGGGTGTCAGACGTGGGATTCTCCCTGCTTGCAGATCGTCTCGCTGGTCGAGATATTTCGCCAGAGCCGCTTGCGGATCAGACCACGGTCCGAAATAGTGCGTTCTTCCCCGAATTTTCTTCGCCCACCGGTTGGTGGCGTGCGGAAAAAGGGGAAAATCTAGGTAGGGTTTGGCGGGCTTCTTGTCGGTCATGTTTGGCCTCGCGGGTGTCAAAGCGGGTGTCAAACATCATATCGGCTTTCGCACTGAATTCAAATAGCCCGTGTTTTGTAGTGTTTGG
>CAIJTL010000554.1 GCA_903823545.1 uncultured Planctomycetaceae bacterium | reverse complement strand
CACGGAAGACACGGAGAAAGAGGCTTTTTGTTACCGAAGTCGTGAGACTTCGGTCGTCACGAGATCATCTCACGACTTCGCTACAAACTCCTCTTTTTTCCGTGAAATCCGTGTCTTCCGTGTCCAATAGCGCAACTTCTAAAAGCGTGAGCGAGGGCGGATGCTCCACTGATTTCAGAGTCGCGTGAAGCGTCCGCCCTCATTCACGCTTCGGGTTAGTTTTAGGACAACATCCAAGAGGAAAAACAACGCCTTCGGCGTTAACTCTGTGAATGAGAATCTATTCCGAAACCGGATTTCACACTTGCGGAGGTGGCCACAAATCGAGCAAATGATTTTCCGGATCGGTTCACCACATCAAGCGTTCGATCAACTGGTTTATGAATACGTCGGTTTGTCAGTTGCTAATTGATCCGGCTCTTGTCAGAAACGTACGCGTGTGAAACCAATTCAATCCTCTCAATTTGATCTTCCAACCGATGTGGTCTTCGCGTCTTTTCTGGCGGTTGTTTCTGAGTTACTCCGCGTTGACCGTGGCAGCGGCGGTTGCTTTTGCCGTCGTCTTTCAAGGACGGCAGCGTGAAGCGGTTGAGATTGAGGTGCAGGAGCGATTGCGTGACGAAGCGATCGTCGTGCAGTCGCTCGCGGAGGCGGCCTGGGAATCACCAGATGCTCCCGTGGAAGAGCTGCGTGCTGTTTGGCAGCCGAAGTTGGAAGCACTCGGAATGCAGATTGGAACTCGGCTGACGCTGATACAAGCAGACGGGACCGTGTTAGCTGATTCGGCGACGGATGCGCGGCTGTTGGAAAATCATCGTGATCGACCGGAAATCCAATTGGCGATTGAAACGGGAGTTGCATTCAAACATCGTTCGAGCCAGTCCATTCATGAAGAGTTTGAATACTGCGCGGTGCGGGTCGGATCGAAGGAGAGTCCTCGTGGCTTCGTGCGAATTGCGTTGCCGTGGACTCCTTTTGAAACACGTTTGAAAGCAACCGCTCGGTTCGTCGCGGGAACAACGACGATCGTGACGATGTTGGCATTGCTCGCGACATATTGGATGGCTCGACGATTAGTCGGGCCACTCGAAACTTTGACTCATGCCGCTCAAGCGATTGCCGCCGGAGATGTCAGCCAAGAAGTCCGTGTGCCGAATCGTGACGAAATCGGAATGCTGGCCGCAGCCTTCAACACGATGAGCAACGAACTGACTCGACGTTGGGAGCAGCTACAGTCGAATCGCCGCGAACGAGATGAGAACAGCGAATTGATGGAGACGGTGCTTGGCTCGATGATCGAAGGGGTCGTCGTCATCGACGCTCGACAGCGAATCCTCTACGCGAACCCGGCGGCTGGACCACTGCTCGACTTTCCGTCATTTCGAGCGACAGGCCGATCGCTGTTTGAGGCGGCTCGACATCCGCGTGTGCAAAAGGTTGTCGAGGAAGTCTTGGCGGGACGAGTTCCGGAACGAGTTGAGTACGAAGTTCCTCGAACAAATGCGATTGTTGCGTTGATTGCTTCACCACTTCCGGGCGAGCCTCCGCCCGGAGCGGTTCTCGTGCTGCATGACGTTAGCCATTTGCGCCGGCTGGAGAATCTTCGGAGAGAGTTCGTTTCCAACGTCTCCCATGAGCTGAAGACGCCGCTGACGACAATTCAGGCATACACAGAAACGCTGATCGACGGCGCTGTCGACGACCCGAACATCAATCGCAAATTCCTCGAACGAATTGATGAGCAAGCAGAGAGACTGCATCGCCTGATCCTCGATTTACTGAGCCTCGCACGGATTGAATCTGCGGAGGAAGCTTATGAACTAATGCCTATCACGGTGGCCGAAACGGTTCGAGTCTGCATTGATGAGCACCAGGCCGTCGCAGCTTCAAAAGGTGTTTCGCTGATTGTTGAACCGCCGACGGAAGAAATTGTCGTCTGGGCGGACGAAGAAGGGCTGCTGACGGTTCTTAATAATCTTGTCGACAACGCGATCAAGTACACCGCGAGCGGCGGGCGAGTCACAGTTCGGTGGCGTCCCGACGAGCGTCGTGCGGTTATTGAAGTCGAAGACACTGGAATCGGCATTCCCAAGCAACATCAATCTCGTGTCTTTGAACGCTTCTTCCGAGTCGACAAAGCTCGGTCGCGCGAATTGGGTGGGACAGGACTCGGACTGTCGATCGTCAAGCACTGGGTCCAAGTCTTTGGCGGAACTGTCGAGGTCATCAGCGAATTGGGACGCGGCACAAAGTTTGTCATCCGAGTTCCACGCCGCTAAAAGCAAGCTGAACTTAGAGAAAGGGATTCCCAAACACAGGAAACATCGCCGCCATTCACAATATCTTAACAATCGGGCGTTCAACTTCTTCACCGTTGATTCTTAAGGTCCGCCCCAGCTTCAAATGATGTTGAGGCAATTCAAAGTCGCTTTTCGGTGAGGATTTTATGTCGCTGTTCCTAAAACGTACCCTGTGGCTTTCGCTGTTGATCGTTGTTCAGACAACTGGCTGCGGCTCCGTTCGAGAAGGTGGCACAGAACCCGCCGGTAAGTCGAACAGCGGTAACACTGGCAAGACGGTTGCCACTGACGGTGCAAGTGGAACATCAGAAACATCGAACACGGATAAGCCAACAGTTGAAATGACCGGCAAGATCACGATCAACGGTTCGAGCACCGTCTACCCGGTCTCGCAAGCGATGGGCGAAGAGTTCATGAACTTGCACAAGGGTGTTGACGTCAGCGTCGGTGAATCGGGAACAGGCCCCGGGTTGAAACTGTTTGCGGAAGGAAAGCTCGACATCGCCGACGCATCGCGACCGATCAAGCCTGCCGAAGTCGAAGCGTGCAAAGCGGCGAATGTCGAATTCATCGAATTGAAAGTCGCAATCGACGGATTGTCGGTGGTGGTGAACCCTGAAAATGACTGGTGCAAAGCGTTAACTGTTGCACAACTCAAGGCACTTTGGAGTCCGGACAGCAAGATCAAGAAGTGGAAAGAACTCAACGATGCTTGGCCTGATGTGGCGATTGATCTGTACGGAGCCGATCACGCCTCTGGTACTTTCGATTACTTCACGGAAGCGATCGTTGGGAAGTCGAAGTCGAGCCGCACGGATTACACCCCCAGCACCGACGATAACGTGCTCGTGAAAGGCGTCTCGGGAAACAAGTTCTCGTTGGGTTATTTCGGTTACGCCTACTATGCAGAGAACAAGAGCAAGCTCAAAGTGGTTTCGATCGCTGCTGGTGAAGATATTGCGGCAGCCGTCGCCCCGACGGAAGAAACGATCTTGAGTGGAACCTATAAGCCGCTTTCACGGCCGCTTTACATCTACGTCAATAAAGCGTCGTTGAAGAATGTGCAAGTTGCCGAATTCGTTAAGTATTATCTCAACGATGGCCAAGCGTGGGTGAAGACCGTGCGATACGTGCAGCTTCCGGCGACGGATTTGGACGCTGCAAGAAAGACACTCAGTGACGCTCTGGCGAACTGAGCTGGCTGGTAAAAGCAATCCGGCTTCACTGAAAAACGAGTGGAGCCGGATTTAGTCCTTGCTGAAAACGAGCACGATGAAATTGTGCCCTACGAAGACGGCTAACTCGGAGTCTTGTGTGTCAGTCGCTCAACAGTCACCTTCGATCCTAGTGAAGAATTCCGGTTCATTGACTCGCCGCTTTTCGTGGACGCGAGCTCGCGAACAAGTCATTCGGCTGGTGTTGTTCCTCTGCGGTGCACTGTCGCTTCTGACAACTGCTGGAATCATCGCGGTCTTGTTTAACGAAGCGATTTACTCTTTCTCAGGAACCGCGTTCTTTCAAACGGTGTCAATTACCGACTTCTTGTTTGACACCGTTTGGGCTCCACAGCATCCAGACAAACCACGGTTCGGCATCCTGCCGTTGCTGTGCGGGACGTTCGTCATCGCGGGCTTGGGTGGAATTATTGGATTGCCAATTGGCTTAGCGAGTGCGATCTATCTGTCCGAGTACGCGAAGCCAAAGATGCGTCGCATCGTGAAGCCGGTCTTGGAAATTCTCGCCGGAATTCCCACAGTCGTTTATGGGTACTTCGCGTTGGTGTTCGTGACTCCTTATTTGCTTCGTCCGATCTTTCAGACTTGGCTCGGAATCAGTGTCGACATCTTCAACGCGATGAGCGCGGGAATCGTAGTCGGAGTCATGATCATTCCGACTGTTTGCTCGCTGAGCGAAGACGCGTTACGAGCTGTTCCACGAGGCTTGCGAGAAGCGGGATATGCACTTGGCTCGACGAAATTCGACGTCTCTTTGAAGGTGGTTGTGCCTGCGGCCTTATCTGGGATCTTGGCCTCGTTCTTGTTGGCAATCGCACGTGCAATCGGCGAAACGATGGCAGTGACGATTGCTGCCGGGCAGCAGCCTCGGCTAACGCTCAATCCGTTTCGCGGTATGGAGACAATGACCGCTTACATCGTCAACATCAGCCTTGGAGACACGGAAGCCGGGTCGATGGAATACAAGAGTCTATACGCAGTGGCGCTCTCACTCTTCGTCATCACTTTGTCGATGAACGTGCTTGCCCAATGGGTACTAAAGCGATTCCGGGAGGTCTACGAATGAGCGTCTCGGGAAGTCTTCGAGAACCGGCACTCGCCAAGCGGCATCGTATTGGGCAACTCTTTGAGTGGGCCTGTTGCGGATCAACCTGGTTTGGCATGGTCGTGTTGTCGTTGTTGTTGCTGAGTATCGGCTGGAAGGCAATGGCGTGGCCGATACCCGACGCTGATGCAGTTGATCGCGCCGCTGCGACAAAAACTGACGCGAAAGCAAATGCATTGCTGTCGCCTCGCCCGCTGAGCACTCGATTCTTAACGAGTTACGACTCTCGGGTTCCGCAGAAAGCAGGCATCAAAGCGGCCTTGTGGGGAAGCCTGTGGCTCCTCGTGTTCGTGACAATAACGACTGTCCCGGTTGGGGTTGGGGCTGCCGTTTACTTGGAGGAGTATTCAAACGAAGGACGCTGGAAGCGGATCATTCAGGTGAACCTGTCTAATCTCGCCGGAGTTCCGTCGATCGTTTATGGCATCCTAGGACTAACGGTCTTCGTGCGAATGTTTGGGCTCTTTGGACATGACGGAAAAGTGCTCGACTTCAATCTCGGATTTGCAATGTTGTCGATTCCGTTGCCGTTTGAACGATCTGTGATTTCCGGCGCGTTGACGTTGTCTTTGTTGGTCTTGCCGACGGTGATTGTTGCCGCTCAAGAAGCATTGCGAGCGGTTCCATCCTCAATTCGCACGGCCTCCTATGCGCTGGGAGCAACTCAATGGCAGACGATCCGGCATCAAGTGCTTCCTGCTGCAATGCCCGGAATTATGACGGGCGTTATCTTGTCGCTGTCTCGTGCGATGGGGGAAACTGCGCCATTAATCATGATTGGGGCGCTTACTTATCTCGCAAAGTGCCCGGGGAAGATCGATAGTCTCTCTGCCGTTTGGCAGCATCCGACAGGCTTGCTAGAAGCACCGTTTGATGTTTTCACATCGCTCCCCATTCAAATTTTCAACTGGGTCTCACGGGCACAGCCGGAGTACGACCATCTGGCTGCGGCAGGGATTATGGTTTTATTGGTCGTTCTGATGATGATGAATACGGCAGCGATCTTGATTCGTAATCGTTTTCAACGAAGAACGCAGTGGTAGGTCACATTAGGAGCCATGTCGCATGACGATCATGCAATCGTTTTCCGAACTGATGCACCAACGGCAGCAACGCGAAACCGTGAAGAGGAGTCGGCTTGTGGAGACCGAGACCGAAGTGTCTAAGCTCGACGTCAACAACCTGAATTTCTTCTACGGTGAGAAGCAGGCGTTGTTCGACGTGTCGATGACAGTGCCAGAACGCTCTGTGACCGCCTTTATTGGCCCGTCCGGGTGTGGCAAGAGTACATTCCTACGCACACTCAATCGAATGAACGACATCATTGAGGGGACGCGATTAACCGGGAAAGTGACTCTGGAAGGACAAGACATCTACGCGCCCGAAGTTGATGTCGTCGCCTTGCGAAAGCGAGTCGGTATGGTGTTCCAAAAGTCGACGCCGTTCCCGAAGTCGATCTTCGACAACGTCGCTTACGGTCCAAAAATCGCCGGGCAACGTAATCAGAAAGAACTACAAGGGATCGTCGAGCAATCGCTGAAGCGTGCGGCTCTGTGGGACGAAGTCAAAGACCGGATGCAAGATTCGGCACTCGCTCTGTCCGGCGGACAACAACAACGACTGTGTATCGCGCGAGCGCTCGCTACGAATCCCGATGTCTTGCTGATGGATGAACCGGCATCGGCACTTGATCCAGCGTCGACAGCTCGCATCGAAGATCTGATCTTTGAACTCAAACAGAACTACACGATTGTCATTGTGACTCACAACATGCAGCAGGCCGCTCGCATCAGTGACTGGACGGCCTTTTTCTTCCAAGGCTATCTGATCGAGAAAGATCGGACCCAAAAATTGTTTACGACGCCAAAGAAGAAACAAACAGAAGACTATATCACCGGACGATTCGGATGATGGTGCGATGGGTTCCTGTTGAGATTTCGTATCTACATCTGGGATCTCATGAATTCATACTCAAAACACTGAATCTCAAATTTGAAAACTGGTCATGACCATTCATCTCACTCGTGATCTCGGCGTCCTTCATCGCAATCTTCTGTCGATGTGCGCTACCGTTGAAGAGTTGATCCACAAAGCCGTCGATGAGTTGTCTGAGCCGAGTATCGAGCGAGCCAAAGAGCTCGCCAAGCAAGATGATGAGGTCGATCGATTTGACGTCAGCATCGAGGAAGAGTGCCTCAAGATTCTCGCTCTGCATCAGCCTGTCGCGACCGATCTACGTCGGATCACAACCGTTTTGAAAATTACGGGTGAACTGGAACGAGTCGCGGACCTCAGCGTGCATATCGCCGAGCGGGCGTGCGGCTTGGTCAATCAGCCAGATATTGAAGTACCAGAGAAGCTGAAGGAGATGGCTTGTCGCGCGGTAGACATGCTGCATCAAGCGATCGACGCCTATGTCGGACTCGATACACACCTCGCCCGACAAGTTTGTGAGGCGGATGATGTCGTTGACGGCCTCAACCGTGAAATCATTGACGAACTTGTCGATCGAATGAAAAGCAATCCAGAGCTTGTGGAGCCTGCGCTGAACCTATTCTCAGCGTCACGGCATGTGGAGCGGGTGGCGGACCATGCCACCAATATCGCCGAAGACGTTGTGTACCTCGTCGAAGGCGAGATTATTCGCCATCGCGCTCATTTTAGGTAAATCAATTTTGGTCTTCGTATCACAAGCCGCTTGCCTGTGATACGAGAGAATTAACACAAGATTCATCACCTTTCGCCACGACAGCCAACTCAATAACCGCGATAACACTGGCTCGTCCGAGTTCTACAGTTTCCTGGTCCCTCGAGTGCGTGCTCATGTCGAAGCCGAAGATTTTGATCATCGAAGATGAACGATCGCTGATCGAGATTCTGACTTATAACCTCAGCAACGAAGGCTTCGAGGTGCTGACCGCCAGCGATGGCCAAGATGGCTTGAGACGGGCTCAAACGGCAATCCCAGATCTCGTCGTACTCGATCTGATGCTTCCCGGAATGGATGGCCTTCAGGTCTGTCGGCAGCTTCGAAGCGATCCTAAGACACAGGCAATTCGCATTCTGATGCTCACCGCAAAGAGCGAAGAGGTCGATGAGATTGTCGGTTTCAACATGGGGGCGGACGACTACGTCTCGAAACCATTCAAGCTGAAGCCACTCATTCATCGCATTAAGGCGCTGTTACGGCGTCCGTCCGTCGAACAGCAATCTGGCGACATCGTTGCCGTGGAAGGGATTGAGGTCGATCGTACAAATCACGTGGCAAAGGTCGATGGAACTGAAGTCCTGCTGACTCCGACTGAGTTCCGCATGTTATGGACGATGATGCGTCGTCCTGGGCGGCCCTACTCACGCAACGAGCTGCTCGATAACGCTCGCGGCGAAGACGCCAATGCGCTTGAGCGCACGATCGACGTCCACATTCGCTCGCTCCGCCAAAAAATCGGCGACAAAGCCCGCTTCATCGAAACCGTTCGCGGCGTCGGCTATCGTTTCAAGACCGACGCATAACACGGTGATCGCCTCGATTCGTTAGCAGTATCATCAAGGCAACGCTCTTTGTGGCCGATTCGCTTGTTGTTTTGCCGGAAAACAAGCCCTTGGACGCAACACAAAAGAGGAGTTGCCATGTCGTCGATCGTTCATTGTGAGACATCGTTTGCCCGTCGAGTTTGTCGCATCGGAGCCGTGGTATTCTCCGTGTTTGCACTGCCGCTGAATCTCGCGAATAGCGCCGACCCCGATTGGTCTGGTTTTCGTGGTCCAACCGGCATGGGAATTAGTACGACCAAGGGCTTGCCAGTGACTTGCCAGTGACTTGGGGCGAGTCGGAAAACATCGTTTGGAAGACGCCGCTTCCGGGCGCGGGAGCCTCCAGCCCAATTGTGTTTGGAGATCGCATCTATCTGACTTGCTACACAGGCTTCTTCGTACCAGGGGAGTCGGGTGGCAGTCGTGACAATCTGAAGCGGCATTTGCTGGCGATGAATCGCAAGGATGGCAAGCTCGCCTGGAACACGCCAGTTGCTGCCAAACTGCCTGAAGAGGAACGGATTCGTGACCACGGTTTCGCTGCAAACACTCCAGCAGCAGATGCCGAGCGAGTCTATGTCTTCTTCGGTAAGACCGGGGTCTTTGCGTTCGACCACAAAGGGAAAGAAGTGTGGCAAGCGGACGTCGGGACGAAGACTCATGAGTGGGGGACGTCAGCCTCTCCGGTGCTTTACAAAAACCTTGTTTTCATCAACGCCAGCGTTGAAAGCGATTCACTGTATGCCCTGGATCGGAAGACGGGAAAAGAGAAGTGGCGTGCGAAAGGGATTCGCGAATCTTGGAACACCCCCGTTCTTGTGACCGCCAAATCGGGACGCAAGGAATTGGTCGTCGCTACTCAAGGAACCGTTTTAGCCTTCGATCCCGACAGCGGTGAGCAATTTTGGTCGTGTAAGACAGACATCGGTTGGTACATGGTCCCCAGCGTCGTCGCGTCAGACGGAATCGTGTACTGCCTTGGTGGCCGATCCGGCACCGCATCGTTAGCGGTTCGAGCCGGTGGCAGTGGAGACGTCACTGAAACTCATCGCCTTTGGACCAGTCCCAAAGGCTCGAACGTCACGTCGCCGGTCTTCCTCAACGGGCACCTTTATTGGATGAACGACAGTCGTGGCGTCGCTTATTGTGCGAAAGCCGATAGCGGCGAAGTGCTCTACGAAAAGCGTCTGGAGCGAGCTGACCAAGTCTATGCGTCCGCATTACTGGCTGATGGCCGAGTCTACTACGTCGCCCGCGACGGTCGAACGTTCGTCCTCGCCGCAATGCCCGGCTTTGAACAACTCGCCGTCAACAACCTCCGCGATGGAGGCGTCTTCAACAGCTCTCCAGCCGTCGATGGAAACCGCTTGCTGATCCGATCGGACAAGTTTTTGTACTGTGTCGGGAAGTAACGCAGATCGCCGGGCTTCTTCGGGACAGGGCTGGCTTATGGTAACTCGCCGCTGCCGGCCTCTTTGAACGTGACCTTGCGATAAATCTCGAACAGTGGAATCTGGCATTCAATCGAGTTGAGTTTCAACACCTGATCCAAGCCCGCAATCTCGGTGAGCGACCACTTGCCGTCGCCGCCGAGTGCGAAGTGCTCGATCTGAGTGGCCTCCTGATCGACAAGCACATACTCCCGCAGCGACGTGATTTGCCGATAGTGCTTGAATTTCGTCCCACGATCGTAATCGGCGGTTGATTCCGACAAGACCTCAATAAGCACCAATGGATTCAGCAATGTGTCGACGTGATCGTCATCAAACTTTGGTGATCCGCACACAACGACGACATCGGGGTACGTGTAAAGTCCGCTCGGAATGCGCACCCGCATGTCGCTGGGGTATATCTCACACGGACGGTCTTTTAACTGTTCGCCGACTTCACGATTGAGATTGCTGACAATCAGATTGTGCTCACGACTCGCCCCAGACATGGCGAACATCTCGCCCGCGAAGTACTCACTCCGAAACTCCGCCTTACGTTCAATGGCGAGGTACTCTTCTGCGGTCAACCTTTTCTTGGCAACAGCCGTCATTTCGTTTGCCTCAATAACCACAAGAGTCATCGTTTCTCTTTCAAGAACCGCACTGTTTCCTTGGCATAATAAATCACACTCGCGGGTTGAGATTCCGTAAAGCCCAACTCGCGAGTGCCGCCGACAATCTCCAACAATTTCACGACTGCATCGACAACTGGACTACATCGAGGACTAAATCAGGGTCGCAGCCATAGAGTCCAGATCCCCAAGCAGAATTCAGTTCAACAACACTCCACCCAATTCCACTGATCAGCCCGATGTCTAGCACTACTGCTTTGGGTAATACCACTCGATCATCACTCAATAGTTGCGTTGTGAATGACTCAACCATGTCGCGTTCGTCCTGGGAATAGTCGAAATCCGAATCGCGAGCCAATTGGCCGCTACGAAGATATGGCGACAGGGTTTTAACTTTGCCGTTCGCGACGAAGCAACGAAACTCGACATCAAATCGAACAGGATCGGCAACTAAAACAGCTTGAGAATCATCAAACTCAGGAGGCAACAGATTACCCGTCTCATAGATTCGTGCTTGGAATGATTTGTCGTTTGGCGGTTTAATAAATGCAGACTTCGTCAGCTTGCGGGCCTCACCTAATGTTGAAAGCTGAATCGTTCGATGTCGGTACTCGAACGGCAACCGCACAAGCCAATCCTCCGGTGGCTCAGAAAGCGTGATGCCAAGCTGT
>CAIJTL010000553.1 GCA_903823545.1 uncultured Planctomycetaceae bacterium | reverse complement strand
GTTGGTAAACAAGTCACCTTGCCTCATGCCACTCGCTGGCGCGTCGTGCTTGTGAGGCGAATGAATTGCCCAATCGTCACAACATGATTTCGCGCACGACTCGAGCCGGTTGCACTCCGGTCAGCTTTTCTTTCAAGCCGTGCTCGTTCACGAACAGCTCTTCGTGATTCAGGCCGAGCAAATGCAGGATCGTCGCGTGATAGTCGGGGACGCTGACACGGTTCTCGACCGCCGCGAAGCCGAGATCGTCGGTCGCTCCGTAGGTGGTCCCGCCGCGAACACCACCGCCGGCGAACCAGCAGCACGCGGCGTTCTTGTTGTGATCGCGTCCCGCTTTCCGCTCGTCTTTGTCTTTCGGCAATTGAGCGATCGGCAGACGCCCAAATTCGCCGCCCCAGATGATCAACGTCTCGTCGAGCAACCCCCGTTGCTTCAGATCTTGTAGCAGACCGGCGATCGGCAAATCGGTGCGATCGCACGCCGCTTTCATGTCAGTCGCCAGTCCCGTGTGGTTGTCCCAAATCTGCGCGTTGATGAAGAGCTGCACAAAGCGAACACCTCGTTCGACCAACCGTCGGGCGATCAAGCAGCGTCGCCCATACGAATCGGTCGGCTGACTACCGATGCCGTACAGCGATTGCGTCTGCGCCGTTTCCTGCGACAGGTCGAGGGCATCGGTCGCCGACATCTGCATCCGCGCGGCGAGTTCATAACTCGCGATTCGTGCGTCGAGATTCGGCTGAGCCGGACGTTGTCGCTGATGCAGTCGATCGAGCCGATTGAGTAACTCCCGTTGTAGCCGCGAGATCTCCGGCGAGTCGGCCACTTCCGGACGCAAATTCAAAACCGGCGAACCGGTCGAGCGGAACCGAGTCCCTTGATAGATCGGCGGCAAGAACCCGGCGTGCCAGTTCTCGACCCCGTTGATCGGCAGCCCCAGCGGATCATCGAGCACGACATAAGCCGGGAGGTTCTGGCTTTCGCTTCCCAACCCATACACGACCCATGAGCCGAGCGTCGGATAACCCGACGGCATCTGCCCCGTCTGAATGATGTAAAGAGCCGGCTCGTGCGTAATGTTAGTCGTGTGCAACGATCGAATGAGAGCGATGTCATCAACATGTCGCGTCAATTGCGGCAACGCATTCGAAACCCACATGCCGCACTCGCCATGTTGAGCGAACCGAAACGGACTGCGCATCAACGCTCCGGCATCCGCGACGTTCTCAACTTCCCCCGCGATCTTGCTGAAGTACGCCTCTCCATGATGCCGGTCGAGTTCCACTTTCGGATCAAACAAATCCATCTGACTCGGTCCACCATTCATAAAAAGGTGGATGACCGACTTGGCCTTCGCGGGAAAATGCGTCGAACGTGGTCGCAAATCGGGCGAGCTATGCTTCTCGGTCGCTCGCAAATCATTGCCGACGAGATGCAACAATGCTGCCCCGGAGAGACCGGCGGCGATGCTCGTACAAAAGCGACGGCGACCGATCATTAAATCGCAATATTGTCCGTCTGTCGTTTTCATTTCGGTCCAACAGTAGCCACGTTCGCCAGAACGT
>CAIJTL010000552.1 GCA_903823545.1 uncultured Planctomycetaceae bacterium | reverse complement strand
CTTTCACACTCAACGGCACCACCGTCGCGATCACGCGAGCCATGATCGCCCTCCTCGAAAACCACCAACAACCCGACGGTAGCATCCTCATCCCGGAAGTGCTGAGAAAGTGGATGGGGATTGATCGCATTGGGTAGTCGAGAGTCTTCAGGCCGCATTGTCCTGCGTCGCAGGTGCCGGAACAGGCGGAGTCGAGACCACCGGTTGGCGGTTCTGCTGTTGGCGTTGCTGATAGTACTCGACCAGCTTTTGCGGATCGTGGCCAACCGCTGCTGAGATTTGATGCCGAGCGTCTCGAACCCTCTGAATGGTCGGGTCGTCTTTCTTCATGGTACGTCGTCCTTTTCCAGCAGTTCCAAAGGCGTCACCAAAGCGGGCACGAACAATCCCAGGATACCATTGATTCGCCGGATGTGAGCAAACTTGTTGGCATTCGCGAGATGACGACAATTCCAGGTCAGGAGAAAATCACATTTGTGATAGGACGCCAACGCGAGATGCAACGCATCACCGGCGGGATCGGCTGGCATCACTTTCTGAGCGAGGTATGCTGACACAATATCCGCAATGGCCTGATCGATCTCCAACTGCGGCAACTCCTCGATCAGTTTCAGCGCGTCTTGTTTAATCACGAAATCGCCCCGTTCCAGTTCATCGACCACGGCGTCGCTCGTGAAGACTTCATAGTCCATGCGATGCTCATCCCACCATTCGCGTGTCCACGCACGTCTCGCCACCATCTCAGGCTCTTGCCGGATTTCGTGGTAGAAGCTTGGAATCGTCGTCTCAACATACACGCGAGGCTTGGTCATGCGAGCAGAATACTTTCCGGCAACCTTTTCGTCTGCGCGATGACAAGAACGGTGTCGGCTGTAAACTGCTGGACAACAAGGGGACGCAGTTCGTCTACGCGCTCAACGGCACCGCCCTCGCGATCACGCGAGCCATGATCGCCCTCCTCGAAAACCACCAACAACCCGACGGCAGCATCGTCATCCCAGAAGTGTTGAGAAAGTGGGCCGGAATTGAACGGATTGGATAGGGAGCGACGAATGAAACATTCGAGACTGTCAGAAAAAAACATTCAAGCTTTGCTTGAGCAAAATGCCGACGCCCAGCTTATCGCTGAGCATTACTGGTTGGCGCGATTCTGGGAGCAATTGGTTTTTAGTCCGGACTACTCGGCACACACAGCAATAACCGATTTGATCGTTCCGACGGAGTTCGGAAAGGCGTTGATCCAGCAATGCAGCGAACAGACTGGCGTACTCGTTCCCGATGCAACCCTCGCGATCTACGGCCATTTTTTCTGGCAAGAAGTTCTGATTGACTGCCTGAGGTCCAACCTCAATGGTGTCTTACAACTGCTCAATGATGAGCTTCGTGCCGACCGCGTGCGCATTCCATTCATTTGGGGACGAGAACTGCATGATCGGTTCGTCGATCAACCGCAATTCGCTGAATTGGACATATTTCCTCACAACATCGGTTGGCAATTCTTGGTTGGTACACCAGTCGGTGTGTTCCAGCATGGGTATTTTGTTTCCGGGCCACTCGGAGTCATACGCAGTGTGGAACATCGATGGCTTCCTGTGTTTCCAGTAGTAAGTCGCTTCTACAGGCAAGGAACCGAAACGAAACAGCGAAGCATTCCGTTTGAGACAGCCTCCATTGGCGTTGTTTCAGCGCACGCTTGGTTGGAGCAACATCTCACAGTGAAATGCGGCCAGTCATGTGAGTGGGGCAATGTCCTTGCGTGGCATGGCAGTCCACAGCGTCCGCAACAACGTACAGATTATGCAGACATTGCACCGGTTATCGGCGACTGTTTGATTGGTGCAGAGAGGACGCTGCTGCTTGAAAAAGTCTTGAAGACGGAAGCCGGAACAGCCATCCGCAATGCAATAAAAGTGAACCCCACTATGAAGGGCCTCGCGTCTCTGCCTCCGGCCGACCTAGCTTCGAAATTCGACCAGTTTCAGCAGCTTCAACTTCTGCTCGTATTGCCGACAAGAATACTGGTGGAGAATTGCGACCTTTTGATTTTGGAGCGTCACATCGACGTCCCACCAAGCGAAGTACGTTTTTCTCGACGGCATGGGCCGAGTAAAGGCATTTGCTTTGATTCAGAACTCTCGT
>CAIJTL010000551.1 GCA_903823545.1 uncultured Planctomycetaceae bacterium | reverse complement strand
GCGTGTCGTTACCGGCACCACCCAACAGCAGATCGTTCTCTCGCTTACCAAACAGCAGATCGTTTCCACCCTGACCATTCAACGTGTCGGCAGAATCGCCGCCAGTCAAAGTGTCATTGTCCTCGCCACCCAGCAGCACATCCGCTGGATCAAGCTGCGTTGGGAAGGATGTAGTACTCGCGATGCCATTCGTGAATTGCGTCAAACGTGAGACGTGGGCATCGAGCCCGAAGTTTCCGTCCGGGTTGTCACCACGCGAATTCGAGTCATCAGCCCACGCGGCGAGAATTGAACCACCGGCGGCGGTGATTCCCGTGTAATTGCCAAAGAGTGATAACGAAGTGCCGTTCAGGAAGTTATCTAGAACATTGGATGGCCCTGCACTCACTTTGACGTTCGGCATCCAAGTCTCGCCACCGTCGTAACTCGCGGTCACAAAGTATTCGACATCCGTATTCAGCAAACCATCCGTGTCGGAAGTGCCGCCGAGGAGGTCGTTACGAGCGTCATACCACCCCATCACGATCACGCCGTTACTCTGGTCAACAGCGATGGATTGGAAGAATTGGCTATTGAACCCGATGTCGTCGTTGACTCGCACGGGGTCGCTGAAGGTGACGCCGTTGTCATCCGAGTGTCTGATAAAGATATCGAGGTTATCACTCTCGTTGGCTTGTTCATCGGCGTATGTCAGATACAGCCGACCGTTGTTGGGCCCACCGCTTGCGTCATAAGCCACGCTCGGTGCGGCATAGGCTTGCTCATTGGGTGGATTTGGATAGAGGAATGATGCCTCGATCGGAAACGGGAATCCGGTTAGGAAGTTGCCTAAGTTGGTTGCCGGGATGTGATCCATGCTTCCCACGTTGGTCGATGTGACGCTGATATTGCCACGGAACGCCAATCCGCCGAGTAGCCCGGTCGTATCCACATCAAAGTTGATGAGGTTGGGGCCTTGGTCAAAGGGGATCGCTGGCGTTTCCCAAGTCACAGCAATCTCACCCAGTGGTCCCACCGAGGGAACCGGGAAGTTTGGTGAGTTTGTATTGGAGACAACGACCGCTCCTCCGAAGGCGGGGACTGGCGTCTGAATGGGCGGCAGATTCGGAATGGCTGGTGGAACTTGTGCGCCTCGGATCACCACGGTATCAGAGCCGGCGTGATAGGTCACGTAGACGGCGTCTAAATTTGGGTTCTGTGCATCCACACCAACTGCCACTCGAGGGTTCAAGTTGCCAACCGCTCGACCGGTCAATGTCTGTGATTGGAACGACTGACCGTTGTCTCGACTGATGGCATAAACAATCACCGAAGGGCCAGTTGAGAATGTGGCTAACGGCACGGTTGGGAGCGAAGGTTCCGCCACATAAACGATGTGGACATTTCCGGCTCGGTCATAGGCCACATCGGCGGAGTAACGGGATTCCGGAGTGAACGGCACATTAAAGACACCATCAGCGAAGCGGTCGAACACGGTCGGACTGGCGCTCCAGTTATTTCCGCCATCCGTTGTCGTAAAGACGTTGAGCATCGGTGCGAGAGTTCCATCAAGCGTGGCATTGAGGAACGAGGCGGGGCGGTCACCAGCCACCAAGACAGCGAAGTTCGGGTTCGTCGGGTTCACTGCGATGCGAACTTGGTTTTGGTCACCAAACAACCGCGTGGCATTTCTTTCGATCTCCAGCGTTAAATCGTTGTTGAGAATCGTGCCATGTCCCACCGCTTTACCAATCAAGGCGTTCTGCACGTTGGAGAGAACGATGGTGTAATTTTCCGTGAGTTCGGCAAGCGTATCACCCAAAATAGTGACGGGGAGCGTTATCACGGTCTCGTAAGGCTTCAAGGTCAGCGTGCCTGACGCGGCAACAAAATCAATACCGCTCGTTGCCGTACCGCTCACCAACTGATAATCGAAGGTGACGGCCTGCTCGACCGGGTGATCCAAGTTGATCGTGTAAGTCGCCGTGACCGAACCGTTATTCAGTGGAGTGATCGTTCCTTCGACAACAGTCACATCGTTGACGAACAGACTCGGTGGCAGCCGCGAATCGCTGGCCAGCAAGTCGTTGCCCGCTCCACCATCGACTGTGTCCGCACCTGTGCCACCGATGATGCTGTCCTGGCCCCCTTGCCCAATCAGACGGTCATCGCCAGTTCCGCCAAAGACCGAGTCATCGCCACTGCCTGCGAAGATCGTGTCGTTGCCATCGGCACCGATCAGCGTGTCATTTCCCAAGCCGCCGTTGATGACGTCTGAGCCTGGGTCCGGATTCACCAGCACAAAGACTCGCGTGCTAATGCTACGGCTACCAAGGTTGTCCGCGATCGAGTAAGTGAAGGTGAAGGTGCCCGTCGTTCCTGGTTCTGGCGTGTAGCGAATTCGGCCATCACCAATCGCTTCGACGGTTCCTTTCGCAGGTTGATCTTCAATCTGAATGGAGGTCACATCCAGCGAACCATCCAGGTCGGTATCGTTCTTCACGACATCAATCGTCACCGGCTCGTCTCTCAAAGAGACGATCGGCACGTTGGTCTCATTGACGTCTGTGGGATCAGCACCATCTGGCTGCGTGTTTGGTCCGCGGTTGAACTCAATTTGATTCGGAGTTCCCGTTCCAAACACGGTGTGCGTCGTGTAGCTCGTGATGGCTCCAGGTGCCAAGGTGTAGGCGTTGCGCAAAGCGAGCGTGACGTTCCCTTCGCGTCCGGGATCAACGGAACCATCGCTGTTGTTGTCATTAGAAACTTGATTGGTGATGTTCAGCCCGATCTGCAACCGCGTTCGCAGATTCGGAAACAAGCCGAGATCAAAGCGGTTGGTCGGGAACGGAGTTGGCGGCGCTGCGGGGTTGGGTGTCGAGGTGATTCCTACGAACGTTCCCGTGTTCCCAACACCTCCTTGTTCCG
>CAIJTL010000550.1 GCA_903823545.1 uncultured Planctomycetaceae bacterium | reverse complement strand
CGAGCAGCAACGTTACGTTGCAGGCTGGAACCGCCATGTTCTGGCATCCGTCAGTTGGTCCCGCAATGGTCGGCGACACGATGCTGATCGGTCCGAGCGGTTTAGAAATGCTCACACCGATGGAGCACTGGCCGATGTCAAAAGTCGACATCAAAGGGGCCACGATTCTACGTCCCGATATTCTGCGGCGAACGCGACGAATCTAATCACGTTTGGCGAATCGTACAGCACCGCGGAGAAGAATGGTGGTTGAGCTTTTGCGGGAGTAAGGCTCCTTTAGCGCGTATGAGACCGGGGGGCTTTCGCAATAAGCGAATAACGCCAACCTTAAGCGTGTTGACTCTGGATTTGACCACTTCCCGGAAACTCTTCTCTGTTCCTCCGTGTCTCCGTGGTGAATTTCTTTTTCCAATCGTTGTAACTTCAACGGCGTGGAGATTTGATTCGACTCTGCTCATAATGCCTCACCCATTCTAAAGCGATTCCGGGTTTTGCATTTCTCAAACGACAACCGGGAGAATTCGACATGTCGCAGCCTGTAGCCTCGACCGCCACTGAGCGGTTGAGCGAGAACGATGTTCAAGCGATCGATCAGCTTCGCGAAGCTTATGCGCGACTGCAAAAAGAATTGGGCCGAGTGATTGTCGGACAGCACGACGTCATCGAACGGTTGGCCATTTGCCTGTTCGCTCGCGGACATGGATTGCTGATGGGGGTTCCCGGTTTGGCAAAGACTCTGTTGGTCAGCAAGCTGGCCGAAACGATGTCGCTGAAGTTCAACCGGATACAATTCACTCCCGACTTGATGCCGATGGACATCACCGGCACCGACATCTTGCAAGAGGGTTCTAGCGGCAAACGAGAGTTTCAATTTGTGCATGGTCCGGTGTTCGCGAACATCGTCTTAGCGGACGAAATCAATCGAGCACCACCGAAGACGCAAGCCGCGATGCTCGAAGCGATGCAGGAATCAAAGGTAACTGTTGTCGGTAAGGCGTTCAAATTGGAACCGCCGTTTCTGGTGCTGGCGACACAGAATCCGGTTGAGCAAGAAGGGACTTATCCGCTGCCGGAAGCTCAACTCGATCGGTTTATGTTTTTGATTGAGTTGGATTATCCGAATGAAGAAGAGGAAATTCGGATCGCTCGTACGACGACCGGCGGTGCGTTCCCTGCGTTGAATCACTTAATGCACGCGGAAGAAATCATTCGGCATCAGGACTTGGTCCGCCGAGTTCCGGTGCCGGATCACATCTACCAATACGCGGCGAAGCTTGTGCGAAAAACTCGACCGAACGGTTCCACAGCGCCGGCTTGGCTAAAGCCGCTCGTTGCGTGGGGGGCGGGACCGCGAGCAGTGCAGTATTTGATTCTCGGTGCCAAAGCTCGCGCGGCATTGATGGGGAGCTATATGGTGCGTCTGGAGGACCTTCAAGAGGTTGCGGCTCCAGTACTGACGCATCGCATCATTACCACGTTCGCCGCCCAGGCCGAAGGAATCGACGCCAAGAAGATCGTGCGGAGATTGATCGAAGAGACAAATTCCGAGGCGTAAGCGATGGATCGCGTGGGCTTGCAAATAGATTTAGGCGGTCGTGAGCGATCTCACTGGGGCGAGTAATTTGTCTGAGGAACGAACTATGTGGCGAATGACGGTCATGCTGACAGTTCTGCTGTCTTCTGTGGTCGTGGATTCGTTTGCAAACGACGTTCAGGACGCAGCTCAGCTGGCAACAGCGAAGCAATTTGAGAAGCTCGATCACAACAACGACTGCAAGCTTTCGCTCGATGAGTTCCTGGCGTTTGTGACGGAAGAGGAAGAGCAAGCGAAGCTTGCTCGACGTGAT
>CAIJTL010000549.1 GCA_903823545.1 uncultured Planctomycetaceae bacterium | reverse complement strand
CCCTGATCGTCGAAGCCGTGACTGATCTCATGGCCGATGACTGCTCCGATTCCGCCGTAGTTCACCGCGTCGTCAGCGTCTGCATCAAAGAATGGCGGTTGCAAAATCGCGGCAGGAAAAACGATCTCATTGAGACCGGGGTTGTAGTACGCATTGACTGTTTGCGGAGTCATCCCCCATTCGCCGCGATCGACTGGTTGGCCGAGTTTGTCGAGCATTCGCTGATGCTCGAACAATGCCGCACGTCGCATATTTCCGACGAGATCATCAACCGCTACGGTCAGCTTTGAGTAATCTCGCCACTTCTCTGGATAGCCGATCTTGGGCGTGATCTTGGAAAGTTTGACGAGCGCCTGCTTCTTCGTCGCGTCGGTCATCCACGTGAGATCATGAATGCTCTGCTCAAAAGCTTTGAGCAAGTTACCGACGAGTTGGTTCATACGCTCGCGAGCTTGCGGCTTAAAGTGCTTTTGCACGTACAACTGACCGACCGCTTCACCGAGCACGCCCATACGATTACTGCCGCCGCCAGCGGTGGTATCGACCGCACGCTTCCAGCGAGGTTGTTGCTCCGGGATGCCTCCGAGTTCCTTGGAATGCAAATCAAAATGAGCATCAACGAAAGCCTTCGGTAGCAACGTGGCAGTCGAGTCGATTAAGCGAAAGTGCAAATAATGCTTCCACGTTTCAACCGACGTCTCGGCGAGGATTTTTTCAAAGCCCTCGAAATAGCTCGGCGTGACGACGTTGAGTTCGGTCAGCCCCTTGGCACCCGCCGCCTCAAAGTAGATCGCCCAGGCAAAGTTAGGAGTCAGTTCTTTCAGCTTGCCCACTTGGTATTTGTTGTATCGTTTCTCTGCATCGCGCAGAGTCGTGCGATCCCACTGCACTTTGGCGAGCTTCGTTTCGAGTTCCAGAACCGCATCTGCCGCTTTTTCGCCGTGAGCCTTGCCGCTCAGTTCAAACAGCTTGGCGATATACGCCTTCAACGATTGCCGTGCTTTGACGTATTTCGGCTCGTCTAGCAGATAGTAGTCGCGATCTGGCAGTGTCGTTCCACTTTGAATGACACCGGCCAAATGCTGCGTTGAGACTCGGTCGTCTTGATCGACAAAGAAGCCGATCGGCCCACCGACACCAATCGTTTCGCTGTAGCCGAAATGCCGCACGATGTCGTTCTTGTCCGCCAACTTTTCGATCTTGGCGATCTCACTTTGCAACGGCTTCAAGCCAAGTTGTTCGACCAGCGTCTCATTCATGTAGCTGTTGAAGAAGTTGCCGACCTTTCTTCCCGTTTCGTCGGTCGCACTCTTTGCTGCTTCTTCAATGATCGCGCGAATGTTGAGTTGTGCCTCGTCGATCAACTTGTTGAATGAGCCGTAATTCGATTTGTCGGCTGGAATCTCGGTTCGTAGCAACCAGCGACCATTCACGTGTAAGAACAAGTCGTCCTGAATTCGGACCTCTTTATCAAAGCCATCGGGATCAATCCCTGAATGCCGTGATTGTGCTGATGCTGTCACACAAAACGCAGAAGAGAGCCCCAACGCCAAGGCAAATACAAACGCTCGCATCGCAATCATGTAGAAATTCCTTGAGACGGCAAAACCGTAATCAAAACGGAGTGAGCTGAAAAAATATCTGACGAGGCATTGCCTCGAACCTGCAGACAAGCGGAACACTAATCTGCACTCATTTAAGCTAATGACACACAGTCGGTGGATTGAATTAGAGAGAATCAGCGTTGATTAGTGTTCCCCTAAAACCTGACCCCATAACGACGAGTTCTGAGGTGGCAGAAGATTGGCAGTTTCGATCATCACACTTTCGGTGCGTAAAGCACCTCGGCTTTGTTGCTGCCCGGACGGTAGAGGACGAGTCCGCCATCGGCTCCGTTGACTCGGACAACACAATCGGGCTCACCGTTCGCCGCGTGAGCGAGGATCGCTTCGAGTGCCTGGACGGCGGCGACCGTTTGCCGATCTGCGGCGAGTTCGTTGTAGGCGAGCTTTTGGATTTCAGCGAAGCGGGCGGCACGACCAGCAACCTCGCCGCCGAATTCCACGTAGGCCAGTTCGCGAGCAAACCGTTCGATGACTTCGATTCCATAACCGCGCTGGGATCGCTGGCCCCACGGTTCAATAGCTTTGCCGTTGTAGTGCGTATTGATCGTCGTTTTCATTTCGACAGGCGTCTTTCCTTCGACGGTCAGTTCAATGCCGCGTTTGCGCGAATGGCCATTCCACACGCCGTTGTCGAAGCGGAACTGCACTTCTTGTTCGACATATCCGGGGAAGTTGTCGGGAGTGACCCACGACGTGTGGATGTCGAATGCCGCTTCCCGACCATCAGCGTATTCGTAGACCATCCGCATCTGTGTGCTGTCCCAAGTCGGACCATCTTGAGGGCCGACGATGCCGCGTTGCCCGGTCGCCGTGATCGTTTTCAGCCGACCGCCAAAGCTGAAGTCAATCAGCTTGATGTAATGCACGGCAACGTACGTGCCTGGATTGCGACCGGTGATCCATTCGGAAAACTGTGCACCGGAAATCAACTTCGGTTCTAGCAGTGAGCAATATCCGTTGT
>CAIJTL010000548.1 GCA_903823545.1 uncultured Planctomycetaceae bacterium | reverse complement strand
CTGGGCTGGTGGGGCATCCCCAAGGACAGTCTGACCGGGCGGCAACGGCTTGAGTGGGCGCTGGAGGAGCGGCGCGGGGCGCTGGCGGAACTGATCATCGCGGAGGAGTTGAAGCTGGGGCGGTGGCAGGAAGCTGATCTCAAAACTCGGCCCAAGGGCGATTCAGTGAAGGTGGCTTTGGCGGCGCGCCTGCGGGCGGAGACAACGATGACGGTGGGGTGGATCGCTGAGCGTCTGGTGATGGGCACGCGCGGTTATCTGAACCATCTCTTGTATCGCCGAAGGAAGCTGGGCGGGGAGTAGACAATATCAAGAACTGACCCTTTTTCTTGACCCTTTTCTCTGGCGAGAAGATGGCGGGTGCTTGGGTGGGAATTGTGTTCAGGAGGTGATAATATTGAGTCCCTTTAGTCCAAAAAGCGGAGCGGCGGCGAGGAAGTGGCGGTCGTTGGAATAAACCTCGGTAAAACCGTGCTCAGCCGCACATGCAAGGTGGAGGGCGTCGGCGGCGCGGAGGAAGGCGGTTTGCGGAAGTTTGGCATACCGTCCAGCCATCGAAGCGACGAGAGCCGCTTCAGCTGGGAGCCAAAGATATGCCTCGGCGGCGCAGTCATTTTGAAACTGCTCCACACAAGCTTGAAAGATGGCCGAGGCTAGCCGCCCCTCCCGAAAAGCTCGATGTAATGCTGCAGGAACCTCCACCAATGCGTGCCCTGCGGATGCAACTTGATCCTTATAGCAAAGCTCACGAACCGCTTCGTGACCGGGCTCAGCAAGGTAAAGCCGCACCAGATAGCTGGTGTCGCAGTAAATCATAGCAAGACGTCATCCTTGATGTCTGCGATGATTTCTTCGATTGAGCCGGTGCCTGGCGTCAGCTTATTTAGACCAGATTCTTCCGCAGCGGCGAACTCCGGAGTCAGCTTACGCCGAGCGAAATAAGGAACAGTAGCCGTGGCCGTGGCCGGATCGGTCAGATTTTTTTCCAAGGACGTCAGAACGATTTGTTTGAGGGTCTGGCCGCGTTCAATGGCACGTATTTTAACTTTTTTGTAAAGCGCTTCCGGGATGTCTATGGTCGTTTTCATGGATTTAAAATATAGAAAGACGGATTCCCGTCAATCCGTCTTCCCGTCTTTAATGACGAGCCAAGTGACGAGTTCGAGGTAGGTCTTCTCGTTGACCTGTTCCTTCGCATCCGGCAAGACGAAGCCCCGTCCGGATTGGGGACCGGAGGCGGAGCGTTTGCGGGAGGAGACGACGATGACGGTGGGGTGGATCGCCGAGCGTCTGGCGATGGGTACGCGGGGTTATCTGAACCATCTCTTATATCGGCCGGAGGAAGCTGGGCGAAGAGTAAACAATATCAAGAACTGCCCACCTTACACAGTTCGCTTGTTCATGAATGTCCAGGCGACCTCTGCACCCAATGTGCAGAGGGTCTGCAATCCAACGGCCAGGAACCTTTGCCTGCCCGAATCCGAACCATCATGGCTCAGTACCCAAGAAAACGTCTTCGAGTTCTACATGCGGAAGTGAAAAGGGAACTTCTTTGGGGCGGAATCGGAAGAGTGTCTCAAGCGTTTTATCACTTAGCTGAGGATGGTACTTTCGAAGATCTTCAGCTCCTTCTTCCTGAAACCAAGTCCGGAACTGGATGATTGTTTTTATTTCCCGTTTTATGGAGTCGAGTTCTGACGCTTTTACTGGATCGGTTTCTGCGCCAGACAATTCCTTCTCAGTTAGCCGTGATTTTAAGAATTCGACTTGATGATCGTACTCACCAAGTCGGAGAGCAATATCATGCAGCACCCGAAAGGCCCGCCAGTGGAACTGCTGCGGAATACCACTCTTGGAAAGGAATTCG
>CAIJTL010000547.1 GCA_903823545.1 uncultured Planctomycetaceae bacterium | reverse complement strand
TCCCCGAACCTGAATCTGATCGAACGCTTGTGGAAGTTCATCAAACGCGACGTGTCCTACGGTCGCCACCACGACAACTTCACCGAATTCCGCCATGCCATCGACGGCGGCCTCGACAACATCCCCACCAAACACCGCCCCCCAACTCGCCACTCTCATGACCCACAATTTCCAACGCGTCAACCCAGCCTCATTCCTCACCGCGTGAAGAATAATCAAGGGCCAATCTCATTGGTCGCACGCGACGACACGTTCGAGTCATCGTTTGCGGAGAAGCCGTTTGCCTGGGTGAATCAGGCTTCATAGTAGATGGTCACAAATTCTTCTCCGTTTTGGCTGATTCCACCTGAGAGATGCCCGAGCAATTTGTCGCACGTCAAGCAATACAGACGGTCGAACGTGCTCGTCGGAATTGCGAAATGATCTCGGAGTCGGATCAATGCTGGTTGAATGTCTTTCAGCGACAACATCGCAGCATAAAGATTGATGTCGAACGATCGACGAAGGCCGTCCTCCTCGAAGACTTCCAGGTAGATCAACGGAGCCTCTTTAGCGCGGCGAATAGCGAGCGCGACAATTTCAGTGGTGATATTCTGCGAGACGGAGTCCTCATGGCCGACGTAGACGTCGGACATGCGCTGAAGAATGGCTTCATTTGAGAGGAGCGGATAGCAGACGTACTTCGAGGTTGTGCGTTGCGAGTTATCCTCGACGCTCCACTTGAAGCCTAAGTGGAGAAGCTTCGGGGTCAACGACGTGGGATTGGATCGAACTTCAGATTTCACTCGCTCCCAGAATTCCAGATAGATTTTGTAGGTGCCGTGCGGAGGGTTGTCCTCGAATCCCAGGAACACCAGGTTGGCATTGGGGAGATGCTCCTCTAAAGCCTGGACGTATTCGTCCGGCATGCTCATGCGTTGGCAAATCGTTTGCAGTTGGACGGAGTTAATGTCTTTTAAATCGACTCCCAGCAGATAGCGATTTGCCAAGACCCTGCCGGGAAGCAACTTGAACGACCGTTCGTAACCGCATGGGATTCGCATTTGTTCGAGAAGGTTGAACGGCAATGCGGCACGATCAGCTGCGATGCGGACTTCGGCTTCTTTACGGTCATGATCGATCATCAGCGTTTCCTCGACGGGAACTGTAACGCAAAGAATTGCTCATTGTGCCTCGATCAGAAGTCATTTAAGGCCGCAGGCCCGGAGGGATCGGTCTACCGCAACCTTCAAAAAACCATTCACCACAAATTGTATGGCTAAACACTTTCAAACAGTTCGGTGTGCTCGGTAAGTTTTCGCGGCTCTTTGTGTTGCGTCAGTCTCGTCAGTGATTCATTAGTGCTTAATTTCGCACAACTAATTATCAAACCAAGGAATCAGATTCATGATTTTTGCCAATTGGCTCAAATCCTTTAGTCGTCGTTGCCAGCCATTGTCTCGTGTCCGTCGCGCCGCACGCCTTAAACAGAATCGTGGAATCCAAAGCACAATTTCGTCCCGCGCTGAGTGGCTGGAAGAACGAACTCTTTTGTCCGTGACTCCAATCGTGGCTGCAGGCTCGGCCACTTTGTCCGGAAACGGTGCTGCCGACAATTTATATTTGCGGGCGACTCCGGAAGGGTTGTTGGAGTTCAGCACAAACGGAACGACCTATTCCAGCGATTTGGGCGGGACGACGCTGACTATCAATGCTGGCACCGTCGTGTCCGTTAACCTTGCGGGCGGCGACGACACCTTGGAAATCGACGCCACGCTGAGCCGTCGTCTCAGTGATACGGGAGCCACGTTGAGCTTCGTGGGTGGCGGGCAATCGGGCGATGAACTCGTTGGCCCGAATCAGGAGAACGTCTGGGATATCTCCGGCAACGGCGCTGGAACGGTGGGCGCGATCACTTTCAGCGGAGTGAAGAACCTCACCGGCGGGACCGGTGCGGACAGTTTTGATTTCACGGGTGTCGGCTCGGCGGTGATGACGATCGACGCGGGACGCGGGGACAACACGCTGATTTCGCCAGGTGGGACGCAGACTTGGAATCTCACCGGTAAGGGAACGGGAACGGTCGGCAGCCTGACGTTTAGCGGAGTCACGAATCTCATCGGCGGTTCCGGCAGCGACACTTACGTTTTTGCGAACGGCAACTTGGGAAGTTTCTACCTCAACGAAACGGCCGGAGGCTCGGACACGCTGAACCTTTCGGCGATCTCGTCGGGCATCACGATTGATCTCTCGCTGGCCACGGCGCAGGAACTCAATTCCAACCTGAGCCTGACGCTGTCGGCAACTAACGTCTTCGAGAACATCATCACCGGCAGCGGGGCCGACAAGATCACGGGCAATGAGCTGGCCAACTCCATCACGGGCGGCGCGGGGAACGACACGCTGACGGGTGAAGGGGGCGATGACGTGTATCTGTTTGCGTCGGGCAGCGGCGACGACTCCATCGTGGAGGAGAGCGGCGCATCGAACGGCTACGGTTTCGACAAGATCGACACGAGCTCGAATTCGACAAACACGACCGTTCAGAAATTGAATGACGGCACCTACACGTTGACGGCTGGCGGTGACAGCATCGCGTTCAACAACGTCGAGAAGGTGAGCGCTGGCAGCGGAGTCAACACGCTCGATTTTTCCGCCTCGACGGCGGGAGTGTTCGTGAATCTGACGACGCACTTCGCGGACAAATTCAATGAGGTGAATGGCTTCCGTCACGTCATCGGTTCGGACTTTGCCGACACGCTCATCGGTGACGGGCTGGCGAACAGCTTGAGCGGCGGGATCGGAAACGATCAGCTCACCGGCAGCGGTGGCTCGGATACCATCGACGGTGGGACCGGCTACGACACGCTGACCGAAGTACGCGATGTCAATTTCGTGCTGACCAACTCCAGCTTGGTCGTCAGTGGCAGCGCTTCGGAAACCGACACGCTGACGGCGATCGACTCAGCGATTCTTGGCGGCGGGCTGAGCGCGAACAGTCTCGATGCGAGCGGCTTCAAACCGTTGCTCACGACGACGGACTTGGGGGGACTCGGTTTCGGTGCGGGAGTCATTCTCGCGGCGAATGATCTCAAGCTTCAACTGAGAAGCGGCTTAATGGTAGACGTGAACCTTGCCGGAGCGGTCACGATCAACGACCTCTTGAATGCGATCGTGGCTGCTGCACCCGGCGGAGTCACGCTCACCGCCGCTTTGAACGCCGATTTCAACGCGATCGTGGTGACTCAGACGGCGGGGAGCGGCAGTGGCAATCTGGCTTTCTCGTCTTCGTCCACGCTGGCAGCGGACCTCGGTCTGAACGTGACGGGTTCGGGCGCGACGTTGCAGAGTCTCCGGACGATCGCGAATGGCGTCATTTTGGATGGCGGCTCGACGGTTCCGCTCTCCGCGTTGAACGGCGGGGCCGGAGTTCGCACGACGAATCTGTCGAGCCTTCCGCTGCGAGGGAACGAAAGCACGACCTCGTTGAGCGTGCTCAATCAAGGTTCCGGAGTGCGCACGGTCGCGGGCAACGATTTCCAGATCACGCTGACCGACGGTAAGTCGTTCAATGTCGATGTGAATTCTTCGATGACACTGCAACAAGTGTTCGACGCCATCACGACGGCGGCGAATGCTGTCGCGCCCGGGCGAGTCACCATCCGCGTCAGCTCCACTAAATGAAGCGGAGCTGCTCCTGAAAGATTCGTTCGATGGCGGAGGCGATCTGAAGGTCACCGCGATAGGCGGGTCATTCGCTGCCGAAGACTTGGGAATCATCGGCGAGGGTGTCGGCCAGACGTTGGAAGGAAACGCGATCGGCGGCATTGCGGCGGACATTAAAGTGACGCTCACCAACGGGTCTGTCATCAAGATCGACTTGAGCGGGCTGAGCACGCTCGATGAGGTGATCTCGAAGCTCAACAATTACGGTGAATCGCTCACGGTGACGGTGAACGCGTCGGGGACCGGTCTCGTGATTCGTGATTCGAGTGACGGGCTGGGGAATCTGAAGATCGAAGCCATCAACGGATCGCTCGCGGCGACGGACCTGGGCATTCTCGGCACCGGAACGGGAGCCGTTCTCAACGGCACGAGCATCGTCAGCGGCGGACTGCTTCTGGATGGACGCAATG
>CAIJTL010000546.1 GCA_903823545.1 uncultured Planctomycetaceae bacterium | reverse complement strand
GTATGGCGAAGGTTCAGCTTTCGATCAAATCGAACGACGACCTTTGAACTTGACTCTCGTAGCCAGTTGCGTTTTTAGCTGGACTCGCAAGAGCTCAGCGTGTTGCTCTCCAAGGCTGAATTCTTGCGAATTCATCGACAAACCAGTGCGAACTTGAAACCTCTGCATTTTGGAGTTTGATCTCATGCAGTACCGCAATCTTGGTTCGAGCGGTTTGCTCGTGTCTCCGGTTTGTTTGGGGACGATGACCTTTGGGACTCCCGTTGCCGAGTCCGACGCGATTCGGTTGACGCAAGCGGCGATGGATTTGGGGATCAACTTCATCGACACGGCCAACGTCTACGAAGGCTACGCGCGTTATCTCGGCAGTTCGGGCGGCGTTGCAGAAGAGATCGTTGGTAAGGCCCTTGTTGGACGGCGCGACAAGGCAATCGTGGCGACAAAGGTTTGCGCTCCTGTCGGTCCTGGCCCGCAAGATCGCGGGTTGTCGGCAACACACATTCTGCGAGAAGTCGATCGCAGTTTGCGGCGTCTGCAAACTGACTACATCGACCTCTACATCATCCATTGGCCAGATCGTGAAGTGCCACCGGAGACAACGCTCGCTGCGATCGATCAGGTGGTGCGAGCGGGGAAAGTCCGGTCCTTTGGTATCTCGAATCATTCAGCTTGGCAGATGTGCGAATTCCTCTGGCTAGCTGATCGAAACGGTTGGCCGAAGGCGGTCTCATCGCAGATTCCTTTCAGCTTGTTACGGCGGGAGTTTCAACACGATCTAGACTTTTGCCGCAAGTACGGCATCGGCGTGACGCCCTATCAAGCACTGCAAAGTGGCTTGTTGACCGGCAAGTATCGACGCGGTCAACCGCCGCCCAGCGATTCGCGAGCGGCTGAAAAACCCGATTGGATTTGGAAGCTCGACGATTCGCTCTTCGACAAACTCGAACGAGCCGAGTCGTTGGCGAAAGAACTTGGCGTGCCGATGTCGCAGTACGCTCTCGCGTGGACCCTCACTCAACCAGCAATCACATCGCCCATTGTGGGAGTTAAGCGACTGGATCAGATCCAAGATGCAGTGGCTGCGACAGCCGTGAGTATTCCGACTGAGCACCTCAAACAACTCGACGCGATCTGTCCTGCTCCGTGGAAGCAACACGATCCAATTCGTGGTTGAAATCGAGAGCGACGACCGGCCAAGGGCTAATCGCTGCGAGTGCATGAGCTTCATTAGTGTTTGGCGCAAAGAGCACAACGGCATCATCGGGTGCTCGCGCCAAATCAAGATCGTGTAGAACCCGCCACTCGGCTTCGGCGGACCAGTCGATGGCTGCCGTATGGTCACGAGACTGAGTCTGTCTTTGTTGCCAAAACGGTTTGTCTAATTCAGACAATGTGTGCCACTTGCTTTCGTCACCATAGATGACATGCCGCACACCTTCTGATGTCAGCCAATCGCGACGAATGCAGAGGCCATACAATTCAAAGTCCCAGCGTCCTCGATGTCGGCGATAGATCCGACGTTGTGGAAGCTCACTGACCGGCGTCGCTGAAAAGCAGACGGCGTAAAATCCACCGCGCAGCCCTGAAGACGATGCGGTCAGACGCCGCTGGCTCACGATGCGAGCGAGTGCCGCAAACGCTGAATGCGATCGATCAGCTCGCGACAACAAGAGATCGTCGATGAACTCGTCTGCTGATTGATCCGGCCAGGGTCCGAAACGTCGTCGAGTCCAATGCACCAAATAACTTCCCTCCGGCCACGGCACCTGGCTCAGCACTGCAGAGTGCGAAGTGGTTTCGCCGTCCTGATCATTCGCAGCTTTTGCTTGCTCTTTCGGCCACAAATACCAGCCCACCGCACCGAGTGATTGCAAGTCGGTCGAAATCTCATTGGGGACGAACTGTTCGCCCAACGCCAGCCAAGTGGAACCCGGCGTTCGTGCGTTTTCTCGCAAGCGACGCTTGAGCAACGTCAGCAAGTTGCCGTGCGGTCGAACCTGCAATGCCACGACGTGATCGGCTGTTGAAAGGAGCACTCGATCTGCCAGCGGCAACGTCAACAATTCGGTTTCCGTCGAGTCCATGCCAATCACCGGCGAGATCATCACGCTCGTCGCACTGTCGAATTTGTCTCGTTGATCATCGGACTTCTGCGCTACGTTCATCGCAAGTACGGTGTTTCGTAGTACTGACGCCCGGTTCCACTGAGGCAAGCTGAGTGGAGGAAAAGCGATCGTGCTTGTTTGAAGAGACTCGGCGCCGTTGGCGATCAAACACTGCTGCCACAATTCGCGGCGCAGTCGCAGTAGCCAGTCACTCAGCGAGCGAGACGTCTCAGTATGGATGCGTAACAATCGCAATCCGAATAGAGTCGCCGCTCGTTCCAGAAATCGTCCGGTCGTTGTGCTCGATGATGTCAGCAACAAGTCATGTTCGGCATCGAGCTTCGCTGCCGCCGAACGAAGCACCGCAAACCAATCGGGACGCTCATCGATCGCTCGCCCTAACCGAGAACTCATCCAAGCCACTTTGCGACCGACGGGAATGCCGTGAGGCCACCAAATCAACCGTGGGCCGATCCACGATTCGACTAGGTACTGAGTATCACTGGGCCAACCATATGTGAGCTTGGCACTCGTGGTTGCGAGCCATTCAAGAAGCCGAACCAACTGCTGGGCCTGACGCACTTCACTCGATTTCATTGCGCGATTCGCCCAACGCTGAGAGGCTTCACACAGCACGGGGAAGAGATCATCGCCAGCACTCAATTGTTGCAACGTAGTCACGAGCGGTTCATCGCTCGGGGACCAACGAGAGGCAATCAATGCCTCCGCGAGCGGGGCTGTCGGAGATTGGTCATTGGTTATCGGTCGTTGATCATTGGTCATTGGAAAGTCAGCACAGACAACAACGCGGCTCGGTTCTTCTTGTCCCTTCAATAACCAATGATCAACGACCGATAACCAACGATCAATCTAGCCAAGCGTTCTCTCGCTGACTCTTCGAGTTACGAAAAATCACTGACAACTACGAGCAGCCGCAACCACCGCCTCCGGTACTGCATCCGCCACCGCTACATCCACAGCCACCGCTTGTCGCGGGAATTTCAAGGACGGAGTTGAAGATCACTTTAAAAGGACGGCCTTGAGCAAGTTCCGTCGACAACACTCCAAGGTCGGCGGTCGGAGCACCGAGGAAATACAACACGAACGTCTCACCATCAAACAGAAGTTCGCCGTCAACGACATCGACTGCCACTTGCCGTTCGGCAACACGCCGCTCGCAAGCGGTCAGCATCTCTTGAATGAGAGACTTTTGTCGGTCGTCACGTTGCAGTCGGACTTGCTCGAATGTTTCCATCGGATTCAATCTTCGAATCAATTCCCCGGCCGGCTTGATGACTCGCCCCTCTTCATTTCGAGGAGCTTCATTACTGAGTGACGACAAGACTTCGCCGACTTCGAAACCACGGGGCGTTTCAATCAACACTCGTTCGCCGTGTCGGCATTCGAGCGGCTCTGTTGATCGGTGTCGAAAGTATCCGGCCCACGCCATCGCTCCGTAACGGATTAAACAACGCGAGGCATCGACCCAATCGATCGCCTCATTGGTGGCAGCCTTCAAATCACCAATTTCAGTCTCGTCACTCCCACCGGTCGTTTGAGTGTTGATCCAAGGCTC
>CAIJTL010000545.1 GCA_903823545.1 uncultured Planctomycetaceae bacterium | reverse complement strand
GTGTGGATGCGATACAACTCAGACCTCGCTCGCCTCGCGGCAATCCGTTTGTTTTGCCCTTGATGCCAGTCGCTTCACTTGCGACCGAAATGTCCCGGCCCGTCGGATTGAACTCACAGCCAAGCTGGTAAGCCACGTCGTCTTTGAAATGTGCGGTGAAGGTGATCGCCTCATCGCATCGGCACCAAACGAGATCGCGTCCTTCCCAGTGGCCTCGAAAGGCCGCTACGAGTTCCGAATCGACGCTGCGACAGAATGCTCCGAGTGCTTCGAGCACGCTCGTTTTGCCGCTGTCATTGGGGCCGATCACGACATGGATTGGACTCAGTTTGAGGGAAACGTCGCGCAGGGCTTTGTAGTTCTGCACGCGAAAAGTGGTGATCATTGTCGTTCCCTCAAACTGTCTTCCTCATTTGACCCGGTTTGAAAAACCGGTCTACCAACTTTCAATAACTTCTCGGAGTCGTTCGACCTTGTACGCGTCCCGGCAGACCTTGAATCCTCAGAAAACCTTCGGCGTCGGTTTGGTTGTAGCTGCCGCCACCTTCCATTGTCGCAATGCCCTCGTCGTACAAACTGTTTGGGCTAGAACGCGCGGCGGTGATGATGTTGCCTTTGTAGAGCTTCAGCGTGACGTCGCCGGTGACGTGGCGTTGAGCATTTTGGTTGAAGGCCAGCAGAGCGTCCATCTTCGCGTGATACCAGAAGCCGTAGTAAACCATCTCGGCGACTTCCGGGGCGAGTCGGTCGCGGAGGTGCATCAGGTCGCGGTCCATCGTCAGTTGCTCGACGACCCGGTGAGCGTGATACAGGATCGTCATGCCGGGAGCCTCGTACACGCCGCGGCTCTTCATGCCGACGAAACGGTTCTCGACCATGTCGATGATGCCGACTCCGTTTCGGCCGCCGATCGTGTTGAGTTCCTTCACCATTTCGAGCGCCGACTTCTTCTGCCCGTTGAGCGACACCGGCACGCCCGACTCAAAGTGAATCGTGAGCGTCTCCGGCTTGTCGGGAGCGGCCATCGGGGTGACGCACATGCCGAACTCAACCAGTTCGACGCCGTTGGTCGTCAACGCTTCGAGTTGGCCCGCTTCATAGCTGATGTGCAGACAGTTCTCGTCGGACGAGTACGGCTTCGAGACCGATGCCTTTACCGGAATGTTTTTCTTCGCACAGTAGTCAATCATCGCCGTTCGGCCGGGGAATGCGGCTCGGTACTTTTCAATCCGCCACGGAGCGATGATCTGCACCGCCGGGTTGAGCGCCTCGGCCGCGAGCTGGAAGCGGCACTGATCGTTCCCCTTGCCGGTGGCTCCGTGAGCGAACGCCTCGGCCCCGACCTCGCGGCAGATGCGGACGCACTCCTTCGCGATCAGCGGCCGAGCGATCGACGTCCCCAGCAAGTACCAGCCTTCGTACTTCGCCTGAAACTGCATGATCGGAAACGCGAAGTCGCGGCACAGCTCTTCCTGCACATCGACGATCTGCGAAGTCTTTGCTCCACAATTTATTGCCTTCTGCATGATCGCCTGCCGATCCTCGCACGGCTGGCCCAGGTCCACATACACCGCATGGCAGTCGTAACCTTGCTCTTGCAACCAACAGAGAATCACAGACGTGTCCAACCCACCCGAATAAGCCAAAACGCACGACGGCATGAATGCACCTCAAAGAGAAATCCGAAACACGAAACGCGCAACGACCCACCATAAGATGAAGAAAACGATCATTTGCGCGAATAAGGTCGCGTTAAGATTCACGATGTTCCTTTCAAAACATTTTGCAGTTAAGGGCCACCACTGTGGC
>CAIJTL010000544.1 GCA_903823545.1 uncultured Planctomycetaceae bacterium | reverse complement strand
TGATAGACACCCTCAAACGCCCGTGAGCCTTCAATGACGAGAACGTCCCGGGGCTGTTCAACGATGCAAATGACTTGGTGATTTCGACGCGGATTCAAACAGATTTCGCAAACTTCGCCTTCGGTCAAGTTGAAGCATTCACGACAAGGGCGAACTTTGGTCTTCACTGCTCGAATTGAGTCAGAAAGATCGAAGGCTTCCGCCTCATCGCACATCAAAACATGCTGAGCAAGTCTTTCTGCAGACTTACGACCGATCCCCGGCAACCGAGCGAACTGATCAACTAAGCGGCCGACTGCTGGTCCAAAGGGATGTTTTTGTGGTTCCGAAACCTGTTTGGCCATGTTCGACGAATCCTTTACTTTCCGCCGCCCAAGCCATTGAGCATCTCTTTCATTGGGCCGAGATCGAGTCCACCCGTAATTTTCGAAAACTCGTCTGCGGCGAGGTCACGAACCTTTCGCAGAGCTTCGTTCACTGCGGAGACGACCAAATCTTCGGTCATTTCCCGATCACCGGGCCGAAGCAGCGACTCGTCGATCCGACATTCGAGCACCTCTTGGTGTCCGTTCATTTCGATCGTGACAAGCCCTCCGCCGGAAGTTCCTTGGACCTTCATCCGCCCCAATCGCTCCTTGATCTCGCCCATCCGCGACTGAGCTTCCTGAGCTTGCTTCATCATCTGGGCGATATTGGACAGTCCCTTGAACATTGATCTCACACTAATCCGTGCCGGTCGCTGTCCGGTTAACGGCATCCTTCTTCATGATTTTGGCGTTAAAAATCTCGATGGCCTTGTCGACGTATGGATCACCGTTAGTCGATAAATCCAGACGTCTTGTTGGGGGAGCAGATTTGGCGATGGGCTCGTCGGTCTGAGTATCGTCGGTCACTGAAAAGACGATTTGGACTGGCTTACCTGCCAACCGGAATACAACCTCCTCAAGTCGGCTACGAACCTCAACCTTCTCGCAAACCTGCTTCGCAAAAAGGTAGCTCTTAGGAAAGACAAGTTCCAGGCGGTTTGGCCCGCTAATTGCCGTGCGAGCCACCTTTCGGAAGTGCTTGCCGATATCATCACCAAGATCGGTAAGGACTTGCGCCCAAAATGTGCTTTCCGCTCCGGAGCGAAATTCAAAGCTTGACTCCGGTGGAACGGCGGTTAATTGGGGCGTTTTCCACTCCGTCGGCGGCTCAGAATGATCGGGGGCCTCCTCCTCTTCCCGATACTCCGGAACGGGGTCGTCGGCTTCGGTATCCGAACCATACGCCGGATTGGCACTACCGCTCGTCGGCATCTCAGTGACTTCGTAAGCCACGGAATTCGGGGACTCATCCGGCGGGATCGGCGGCTTCTCTTTTGGCTGTGAAGGGGCCTGAATGACTGGTGCTTGTTCGTGTCGAACTGGTGTGCCCGCAGGGCTCGAGGAAAGGTTTTCAACAGCGTCAGCCTGCGTCGCAGTCGGAGCTAATGGCTCAGGCTTTTTTTTTTCCGCGCTGTCTGCTGGGTTTCCAGCCACACTGTTGCTCACAGGTGTCTGGGGTGCCGCGAGACGCGACATTTGCGGAGACGACAACTCGATCAGCAAAGCATCGAGCGACTGTAATTGCTCTAGCAACGTCAACCGAATCAAGGCCAACTCAATAATCGCTCGGCCAAATGTGACACGCTGAACTTTGAACTTCGCTTCAGAAATGATCTGCAACGCCGCCACGATCGTGTTTAAGCCCCATGTTTGTGCTTGTTGAGTCAGCGGCGTTCGATTGGCTTCCGAGACACTCAACAACGGAACGTTTGTCGCTTCAGCCGCGAGAACCATGAGGTCGCGAAGATAGACCAGAATCTGATCGGTGAACTCACCAAGCTGAGCCCCATCGGCAAGAGCCTGACTAAACAGCGACAACGTTTGAGCACGCTGCCGAGCAATAATCGCAGCGAAAAGCTCCATGAGCCGCTCATCACTGGCTGTCCCTAACAATCGATGGACTTCAGCCGCAGTGATTCGCTTATCTGCACTCGCCAGAAGTTGGTCGAAAATCGACTGACTATCACGCATTGAACCGGCTGCACGACGGGCAACAAGTTCGAGGGCCGCAGGCTCAACCTCCATGTTTTCTGCGAGCGCGATCGATGCCAGCCGATCAATAATCTGCGTTAATGCAATGGTACCAAAGTCGAATCGCTGGCAGCGCGACAGGATCGTATCGGGAACCTTGTTCGGTTCCGTCGTGCAGAAGACGAACTTCACATTCGGCGGCGGTTCCTCCAACGTTTTGAGAAGCGCGTTGAACGCTTCTTTTGTCAGCATGTGAACCTCGTCGATGATGTAGATCTTGTACTGTGACCGCATCGACTTCACGCTGACATTGGCCCGCAGTTGCCTGATGTCGTCGATACCACGATTCGACGCACCGTCAATTTCGAG
>CAIJTL010000543.1 GCA_903823545.1 uncultured Planctomycetaceae bacterium | reverse complement strand
TTCGTGCGGATGAGCCGCCGAAGTCGCTCGACCCACGGCTGAAGATTGAACTCTTCGCCGAGCATCCGCAGATCGTCACGCCGACGGGACTCGACGTTGATCATCGTGGCCGAGTCTTTGCGATCGAGAGCAACACGCACTTCCCGCCCGAAGGTTACAAGGGACATCCGACTGATCGCCTGCTTGTGATGAGCGACTCGGATGGTGACGGAAAGGCGGACAAGATCGTCGTCTTCACCGACGGACTGAAGTATTCGATGAGCGTCGCCGTGAGGCCGATTTGGTTCCCGGTCGCTGCGACGAAAGACCAGCCTAAGCAATCAGTTTACATCGCGACTCGCCGCGAGATTTTTCTCTTCCACGACGATGACGGCGACGACAAAGCCGATCGCAAAGAATCGATCGTGCGGCTCGATACGAAGGGGGATTATCCGCACAACGGGCTGGCCGGGTTCGCGATCGATGCGCTCGGCTGGATGTATTTTGGGTTCGGAGAGAACCTGGGAGCCGATTACAAGATCATCGGTTCGGACGGCACGACGCTCAGCGGTGGGGGCGAGGGGGGGAACATTTATCGTTGCCGGCTGGATGGTTCGAAGCTGAGCCAGATCGCGACCGGGTTTTGGAATCCGCACGCGAGCTGCTTCGATGCGTTCGGGCGGCTCTTCACCGTGGACAACGACGCCGACAGCCGTCCGCCGTGTCGGCTGCTGCATGTGATTCCGGGAGGCGATTACGGCTACCGCTTCCGCAACGGCCGCAAGGGACTGCACCCCTTCACCGCCTGGAACGGCGAGATTCCCGGCACGCTGCCGATGGTCGCGGGGACCGGCGAAGCTCCCTCCGGCATCCTGGCCTACGAGTCGGACGGACTGCCGGAGGAGTATCTGGGCAACCTGCTGGTCACCAGTTGGGGCGACCACCGCATTGACCGTTTTCGCTTGCAGCCGAAGGGGACGTCGTTCACGTCGCTGGCCGAACCGCTCATCACCGGCGGCGAGAATTTTCGCCCGGTCGGCCTCGCGACCGCTCCCGACGGTTCGTTGTTCTGCACCGATTGGGTGCTGCGAGACTACAAGCTGCACGGACACGGACGAATCTGGAGGATCGCGCCGAAAGAAATTCGAGTGAAACCAGTCATCAATATCGCGGCACTAAAGGAACGAAGCCGTGAAGATTTGACGGAATTGCTTTCTTCTCGTCGTCGCGAAGTTCGCCGAGTCGCCGCACGCCATTTGGCAAATAGTAGTGACGACGAACGTAAGGGATTCGATTATCGAATCGACCGCACCCGTGCAAACGTCGAATTGCGTTGGGCGGTCGCCGAAAAATATTTTCGCGGGATGGGTGCTGCATTCGATGATGACGCATGGACGTACTTTCGGTTTTCCGTTCCGTTATTTCTGCG
This sequence comes from uncultured Planctomycetaceae bacterium, assembly GCA_903823545.1. Taxonomy (GTDB): domain Bacteria; phylum Planctomycetota; class Planctomycetia; order Planctomycetales; family Planctomycetaceae; genus SXKJ01. The sequence goes on along the minus strand of CAIJTL010000543.1, from coordinate 1,716 downwards.
TGACAAGACCCAGGCATCATTTCTGCGTGAGAAGACCCAGGCACCGAACGCTCAGTCATGGTTTGACATGGTGCTCGACGAACTTGGCAAGTTTGTCGCAGGGCGTAAAGACAAGCTGTTCGATGACGACCTACTTCTCGTTCTGGTCACCGATCTAAATGGCAGACCGAATGAGAACTTCTTAAAGCTCGTGACATCGGTTGATGACCCATTTCTCTTTGCTGTCACCGTGACACGCCTCGTACCGAGCCTGCGTCCAGACGACATCGCGAAGTACCTACAGCCTGACGCGACTCCCGACGTGAAAGCGAGTGCTCCGAGAGTTCGGCAGGCGATGTTGCTGGCGGCTCGTAAGCAGGCACCGCGGGAAGACCGGTTGCTGCGAGTCGCGCTCTCGGACCACGACCCGGACGTGCGGCGGCTGGCGGTGCAGTGGGTGGCCGAGGAGAAATTGACGGATCTCAAGCCGCGCGTCGCCGCGATGTTTGACAGCCAGGGCATGACGACCGAGTTGTTCCTCGCGACGATTGCCGCGCTGGAGATGCTCGACGGCAAGAAGCCTGAAGATTTTGATAAGACGCCGGCCGAACAATACGTCGTCCCGCTGCTCAAAGACGAACAACGCTCCCCCGCCGTCCGAGCACAAGCCCTGCGGCTCGTGTCGCCCACCGACAAGTCGCTCGACGCGACGTTCTTCGCCAGTCTGTTGAAATCCGACAACGAAGTCTTGCGTCTGGAAACCGTCCGCACGGTGCAAGGAGCGAAGTCAGAGATCGCGGGGCCATTGCTGCGCGAAGTTGTGGCCAACGACAAGCTCGACGTGTCACTGCGAGCCGATGCGCTCGTCGGTCTCGCCGCCGTTGCGAAGACAGAATCGGTCGGCGGGCCGACTCGGCAACTGCTGAAAACGTTCTTAAACAACAGCAGCCCCGTGGTGCTTCGGATCGAAGCAATTCGAGCCGTGCGTCCACTGATCGGTGAGGACGCAGAGCTTCGAGACGGACTTCTGGAGATCGCCAAAACGCTCAAGAGTTTGGAAGATCCTCCTCTAGCAACTGACATAACCGATCAAATCATTCTTGCTGCGAGCGAAGCGAAGCGCGATCTAGCCCCGACCTTGAAACTGGCCCCATCGGAAAAGCCAAAGACGCGACAAGAATGGATGGACCAACTCGCACGCGGCGGTAACGTCGATCCGGCCGCTGGACGCCGAGTCTTCTTCCATCCCAACGGCCCCGGCTGCTTCAAGTGTCACACGATCGATGGTCGAGGTGGTAAAGTCGGTCCCGACCTCTCTCGCGCGGTTGGTAACATGAACCGCATCCAGCTCATCCAATCGATTCTTGAGCCTAGCCGCGAGATTGCTCCACAGTTCGTTTCGTGGACCTTTGAAATGAAAGACGGCAAAGTCGTCACGGGCATGGTCGTGCATGAGAACGAAGGGAAGACCGTCGTGGGCAACGCGGAAGGGACTCTGATTGAAATCAAGACGATCGACATCGAGTCACGCACTCCGCAAAAAATCTCGGTCATGCCCGAGAAGCTCGCCGAGCGAATGACACTGCAAGAACTCCGAGATCTATTGGCGTTCTTGGATTCGCAGAAGTGAATTAGAGATGGTTCACCACGGAGACGCGGACAAGTGGAGGGCCTCTCCGCCATGTGTGTTGAAAGTTCAATATTCCTCGCAGAGGCGCGGAGTTCGCGGAGAAGACC
>CAIJTL010000542.1 GCA_903823545.1 uncultured Planctomycetaceae bacterium | reverse complement strand
CTTCCAGATCAGAGACCTCGGCGACACTGCTGCAAAAACAGGTCGGACAAACCATCGTGCAGTTGGTGCAGGAGAGACACCGCTGAGCCACTTCATCCCAGTGCGGATGATTGAGCCGAGTCAGCAACAGGTCACGAATTCCGGTTGTGTCCATTCGCCGAGAAATTTGATCGACGGCTCGCTGCCGGCGTTGCTCGGCCACAGCGGCCTGTTGCTCAACAAGGGGCTGTGTTGGTAACTGACGCAACAGTTCCGCGCCACTGGGTGTTCCGACTTCGATCTCGAATCCCTCTGGCAATTCCGTCAGCGCGAGATCGAATCCGGTTCGGCATCTCGGACCGGTTTCCATCGACGTGCAAAAGCAAGTGCTCGCCGCCTGCGTGCAATTCACAGCCACGATGAACGCGTTCTGTCGACGCCGCTGATAGATTGGATCGACGTACGCACCGTCGAGGAACACTCGATCCTGCACCCGAATCGCCGCCAATTCGCAGGCGCGAACACCCAGAAACGCATACTTCGGCGGATTGTCGTCGGCGGCTCTCATCTGCCAGCCGTTAGACGAGAGATCCGCCGTCGACAACGTCGTCAGCGGAGGAAATAGGTATCGCTTCCACGAATGCGGACCGACCACGAATCCGAATAGTTCGTCGTCGTCGCGCCGTTCCAGCCGATACTTCCCCGGCTCTTGCCGATCGGTCCAGCCTTGCGGCAAATCTTCGATAGAGCGGATGCGGTCATAAATGATCGCCTCCTGCGAAACTGTTGGGCCGATGACCTCGAAGCCTTGCCCGGCCAACAGGTCGATCAGAATCTGCAAATCGGCCTTCGCAAGAAACACGGGTGAGTCGGCGTTCATCGACATCTTTCATCAATGGGGTTTCGCGAACAAGTCGAGCAATTGCAGTCGCGTCGCGAGCAGCCGCTGCGACAACGCCGAAGCGACCTGTGTCATGACGTGATAACCGACTTCATGATCAGTTAGGCAAAGCGTTCGCAGCGACGATCCAGAGATCGCGATCGCCTGTGTCGGTTCGGTGACGACCGCCGTGACCGTCATGCGACTATCCCCCAGCAGTGCCGACCACGCCAGCAACTCACCCGATCGTACCGTCAAAATCCGAGTCAACCCACGGCCGGGGACGTTCATCTCCAACGCAATGTGCCCCGAACTGATCACGTACAAGTCATCCTGATGCCCCCCTTCGCGAAAGACCAGAGCGTCCTCATTCCATTCGACGACACGAGCAATCGCTGCCAGCCGTACCAGCACGGTGGTTGGCAGTTGGCTGGCGAAATGAGCCTTCTGCAACAATTCGAGGGCGATCATCGAGATTCCTTTCTGGTGCTGACGTCGAAGATTCGCGACCTGTGCGTATACGCCCGATCTTGCGGGTTCTATAGGCCAAAATGCTCACTACGACTTCATACACACGCCAAGCGATCCTTGAATAGGATGCCTGTCGGCGACCTTCGCAACAAGCAATTGGAATGCCAGTTGCCATCGACTCGTCGGCACAACCGTTTGATAGGGCTAATGACGAGCGCGATTTTGTTTCAGTAAGTAACTCCAGAAAGAGGCGTGCGGTATCTCATGAGCGACGCGACTACCACTTGGGCCTGTCCGATATCAACGCCTTCCATAAACGGCGAGATTATCAACCTGGCACACGGAGACGGCGGATTGCTGTCCCGTCGGCTGATTCAGCAAGAGATCACGCGCCTCTTCGGCTCACAGATCCTGACACGGCTTGACGATGCCGCGCGGTTGCCGCCGATGGCCGGAGAGATCGCGTTCACGACCGACAGCTTTGTCGTCTCTCCACTGTTCTTTCCCGGTGGTGACATCGGATCTTTGGCTGTGTTCGGGACGGTCAACGATCTGATCGTCTCGGGAGCACGACCACGATGGTTGAGTCTGTCACTCATCATTGAAGAGGGCTTGCCGGTCGAAGTGTTGCGCCGCGTGCTGACAAGCGCCGCCGACGCCGCAAAGTCTGCCGATGTTTCCGTCGTCGCCGGAGACACGAAAGTTGTCCCGCGCGGAGCCGCCGACCAACTCTTTCTTAACACGGCAGGCATCGGCGAATTGATCGTGCCAGCTCCCATTGGGCCACATGCCATCGAAGTCGGCGACGAATTGCTGGTCACCGGTAACGTCGGCCAACACGGCATCGCGATATTGTCCTGCCGAGAAAATCTTGGTTTTGAACCGCCGCCACTCAGTGACTGTGCGACGTTGTGGCCGGCAGCTCAGGCATTGCGAGACGCGGACGTTGTCGTGCGAGCGATGCGTGATGCGACTCGCGGCGGCGTCGGCGCTGTGCTCCACGAATGGGCGACCGCGTGCGGACACTCTCTCGCCATCGAGTCCTCGACGATTCCAGTCTCTCCCGATGGACGTGGCATTTGCGAGCTGCTCGGCTTGGACCCGCTGTTCCTGGCCAACGAAGGGATGATGGTCATCGCTGTGCCGCGCGGAGCCTCCGGCCGCGCTTTAAGCACCTTGCATGCGTTGCCCCAATATCAAACAGCCAGACGCATCGGCGAGGTACGCCCGCGAATCATTTCGCCCGTCATCATTCGCCGTGGTATCAGCGGGGATCAACCGCTTGATGAACCGATCGGAGCCGCACTACCTCGCATTTGCTGACCGGACAGCCTCAGCGAGCTTTTCGCCTGTTAGATTGATCTTCAAATCCCGTAGCCGCTGCTCGTTGAGCCAGAACGGGCTCGTGATTTCTTTGAACGCATAGATTGCAGCTTGAATTCCCTCGGCCCAGGCGACCGCGATCAGCTTGATTTCGCCGTGAACGTCGCCGACGGCAAAGATCCCAGAACGACTGGTTTCAAAAAACGAATCGACCGCGACGCTGCCGTTGTCATTCATCCGGAGATTCATTCGTCGGAAAATCTCCTCGGACGACAAGAACCCGATTTGCACAAGCACCAAATCGCAAGTCGACGCCACGCCATCGGACAAACTCAACTCCACATGAGGTCCGACGATTCGAGCGCCGGTGATTTCTGTGCTCAGGTGAATTCGTCCGAGCGATTCTCGAATTCGCTTCAAAGTGTCGGCCTTGCCGTTGGTGTCTTTACGGACGATCAAGTCAACTTGGCCATGTCGTTCCAGCACCATCACCGCCGCATCCAACGCAGAGTCACCACCTCCCACAATGGCGACTCGCTGCCCCGTGTAATCCGCGATGCGAGGCATTTTGTAATGGACCAATTTGGAGTTGAGTGCATCCAAGACTGGCAGCTTTCGTGGAAAGTGCAACAGGCCACAAGCGAGGATGACCTTGCGGCAACGATAGTTGCACCGGTTTGTGATCACCTGCTTGAGCGAGTCGTCCTGATGAGCCTCATCGGTGTCGCGGATGTCGAGGAGTTCTTCGTTGAAACGAAATTGGACGAGCGCATTGACCGCCTGCTGATACACGCGTGCTGAGAGATCCTCTCCCGTGATGCCATCGGGAAAGCCGGGGATATCGACGATTCGCTTATCCGGATACAGAAACTGCGGCTGGCCACCGGGAGTGTCTTTGGCTTCGACAACGAGAGTCGTCAGCCCTCGATGAGCAGTCGTCAGCGCAGCCGCCAAACCGGCTGGACCAGCGCCGATGATCACGACGTCCCAATACGCGAGATGGTCGAAGTCAACGGCTTGGTCGAGTGGAGTCACTTGATGGTCAGGCATCGGGATGGTCACTCATCAATTGTGGGATCGGTTTCCGAACACATTCAATTCGATCGGTGGTCGGCAAGAGAACGTAGGCTCTTCATCCCTCGAAAATCAATCTGACGAAATTCAAAACGGGTGCTGTGGGATTCACGCTCATCACCACGGGTGCGTCTTGAACCTGTCTCAAAATTGGCCCCACGTTGGACAGCGCCGATCGTCCAGCCCATGACAGGTTTTCGTGGGCGTCCAGATCATCATTTCGTTGTCAGCAATTGGCGCACGCTATGCGTTGGT
>CAIJTL010000541.1 GCA_903823545.1 uncultured Planctomycetaceae bacterium | reverse complement strand
GGAGTGCAACTCGCCCGGTGGAATCCTCTCCAGACGAGAAGGCTCATCGCGCGGAATGGTGATGTCTACTTTGCGAATTGTGCTTGCGAGGCGGCTCCTGTGACCGCTCACTCCTTCTCCGCCAGTTATTTGCTCGCGGCAGGTTTTCGCACGAGGCCGAACAGCTGAGCTAGCACCTCGACCTTTCGAAATAACTCGTCGTAGGTGACGATCTCAACCTCGCATGAGGATCTGAACAGTTCGAACGACCGCCGGGTATTATGGTCAGTCAGTTCCGCCTTGGAGTTGCCGATCACCACAACGGCTCGAGGATTGAACGCCTTGAGTTCATGCGGCGTACCTTCCGTGAGTCTTTTTAGATCTTGAGTTAGGTGGCTCCGGTAGGTCAGTACTTGAACGATCGCTCCAGCCAATTCTGAAGACGGACCATACACACCCTCCCGGTACTCGCTGCCCAGGAGTCGCCCTGTGGGCGTCTTGATCTCCACCAGCAAGACCTCGCTTGATGTCTCTGCTGCAAACAGGTAGTCGAGATACTTCCCACCAGTTCGATCCAGGCTCGTACCGCCCATGTATGCTTTTTCTTGGACGAACACGACGGGCACGGCGAACACTTGAGAGAGCACGTAGGAGTGTTCGTTGAACGTCTGCTGCCAGAACTTCTCGCTGGAATTGGCTTGATGGCCGTCCCATTCTCCCAAGGCAGCAACAAGGCGCTTTGCTGAATGGCCCATCCACACAGCCGTCTCAAGTTCCTGCTTGTAAACGACCATCATCCTACAGCGTTCCGCACAAGCAACTGCCCAAGACGCCTCATTCGCATCGTTCTTGTCCCGAGCGCCCCTCGCCTGAGCGAGAAACATTCCGGCGAGAAACGCCCAGTATTCAACGCTATCCTTCCGAGTCGAAAGGGCGTTCGCAATCGCCTCCGTATGTTCTCGGTTGTTGACATCGAGCGGCTTGACGTGAGGAGAGTCGTTGACAATTTGATCCATCCGCTGCTCCTGGGCGGCAGCGTCAACTTCGTAGCTCTGCTCCTTTTGGAATATGCCGTCAATAAAGATGGCTTCGGCTGCCATTTCAAGGCCTTGTCGAGTCAAGACGACATTGGAAGCGAGCGGATTCAGCGACAGGTTGATCCACCCAGTCGGTATTGAGAACTGATCGCCCGGTCGGATAACGATTCCCTTCCCATGCTCCCCCGTTTCGACGATGCGCATTTCCCTTCCACATTGTTCACACTTGCGTATGACGTGTGGCACATTCGGTCGCTCGACGACACCACTGCATCGCTCGCACGGCTGCGCCTCTGTTTTGGACGTTGCGGTCATCGGTTCCCTCGCCTAATAGTTCAAATTGTTCGAACGCGGTTAGAGCAATTGGCTGGCTTGCCCAAGCGGCGAATTGAGCTTCGTCGAGCGGGTCGTCCTCGTGGATGTAGCGGTAGCATACTTCCTTTTGCTTGAACTCGCCCGGATTGCCAGTGTCGGAAGCGGGATCGGTCGTCCATTCGGCAGAGGTCTCGGCGACCACTGACGTGTGTCGCACTTGGGGCCTACTTCAATCGCTCGAGTTTGCCCTTTCGTTTCACGATGTTCTTGTAGTCCCACTGGATCTCGATCGCCTTTTTGAGCCACCGTTTGAGATCTTTGGCAGCGATCTGATCGTCGGAGGTGTATCGTGCTTCGGCGGCCTGAAAACT
>CAIJTL010000540.1 GCA_903823545.1 uncultured Planctomycetaceae bacterium | reverse complement strand
TCTTCGCCTTCGAGTGGAAAGCCGTGCGAGATGACCCACGCTCGCTGTTGCAGGTGATCCCACGCAATCACCCAGTCGTAAACACCGACCGCCAGCCACGGCAGTTCAAGCTCATCAACTTCCGGTCGAGGCAATCGTTCCCAAGCACCGCCGAGTTCATACGACAATAGCCCCGCGACCCCACCTTGAAACGGCGGCAAGCCCGGTACCGTCTCCGCCTGAAACCGCAACGACCAACCTCGCATCCGCTCAAACGGATCAACGCCGAATGCAACACTCTGCCGCTCCTCGAACTCAAATGGATCAGCCGTCAAAAACGAATACCGCCCCAACTCCGGCCGCTGCGAAGCACTGTCAAAGAACACACAATTGGGCCAATCCGCAAACCGCCGCAATGTCTCTGCGACATCCGGCATCGATTCAAGCTCTTGAACGAGTGGCAAAGTCATTGGTAATAGCACTCAATCTTATTACGTAGGCCGAAGGACTTAAGACTGTCGGTGCCCCTCAAGCGGCACCTTTACGCGACAGAAAATGACCAGCAATTCATTGTCACGTCACAATTTCATGTACTACTCGACCGGAGACGTCGGTCAGGCGGTAATCACGGCCGGCGTGGCCGTAGGTCAGGCGTTCGTGGTTGAGGCCGAGGAGATGCAGGATCGTCGCGTGGAGGTCGTGGATGTGGACTTTATCCTGGACCGATCGAAAGCCGAATTCGTCGGTCGCTCCGTAAGTCGTGCCACCCTTCACGCCGGCTCCCGCGAGCCACGTCGTGAAGCCGAGATGATTGTGGTCGCGGCCATCGCTTCCTTCGGTCGTTGATGTGCGACCAAATTCGCCGCCCCAGATGACCAACGTATCTTCGAGCAGGCCGCGACGTTTGAGGTCTTGCAACAACGCAGCGGTTGGTTGGTCGATGTCTTTCGCCAATCGCTTGGTCTGTTCGTTGTGGTTCGAGTGCGTGTCCCACGGCTGGCCGTTGCCATAGTAGACCTGTACAAATCGCACGCCGCGTTCAACAAGCCGTCGAGCCATCAAACATGAGTTTGCATAGTGCGACGTGCCGTACTCGGTCCGAACCGATTCGGGTTCTTGACGAATATCAAACGCATCCGACGCAGCGAACTGCATTCGGAACGCCGTCTCCATCGAACGAATGCGTGCTTCCAACGCAGGCTCATCAGGATGTTTCTCTTGATGCTTGGCGTTGATCTGTCGCAAGAGATCGAGCTGTCGGCGTTGTTGAGGGATCGTCAGTTTATCGTCGGCATTTCGCAGGTTAGGCAACATCTTGCGCGGATCAAGATCGCTGTGATTGATGTACGTCCCTTGGAACTCTCCCGGCAGGAAGGCACTGGTCCAAAGCTCCGCAAACCGCACTGGCCGCCCCGTACAGAGCACCACATAGCCGGGCAAGTCCGATGCCTCGCTGCCGAGCCCGTACAGAAACCACGCCCCCATGCTGGGGCGAGTGGGCGTGATCGTGCCGTTGTTCATTAGAAAGAGGGCTGGTCCATGATTCGGATTATCGGTGTGCATCGATCTGATGATGCACATGTCGTCGATGCACTCTCCGATCTTCGGCAGCAACTCGCTAACCGGCAGTCCGCACTCACCGCGATTCCGAAAACCAAACGGCACCGCCATCAGACCGCCTGTTTTGTTTTCCGTCCGAAACTCAACCTCCTTCGGCCGCTGCCCGACAAACTGATTGAGCGCGGGCTTCGGATCAAAGAAGTCCGCTTGAAACGGGCCACCATTCATAAAGAGCTGAATCACCCTCTTGGCCCGCGGAGCATGATGCGTAGTCGCTGATTGTTGTGCTGAAGAACCTTCCGCAACTGCGAGCCGTTCTGACAACAACGACGCGAGACCTACCGTACCTAAGCCGCCACCAAAACGGTGCAGCAGGGATCGACGTGAGACGTGGGTTTCGATCATGACTCACCTTTTGGCGTTTTCAACTCGTTGTACGATTGCGTCCCACATTCTCGCTAGCTTGAGCCTCTCTGCCCATAGGTTGACATAATTGCGATCAACCTTCGCCGCGTCGACGCAGAGTATTCCCGTGAGATCACGGAGTTGTTTTTCTGAGCCGCCTTTTAGGGAATACTACATCTTGCTAATGATGATGTCTTCCGGGCTGGCTTCAAAACGATTTAATCGCACGAAAACACCTAACCCGTGGCTGAATCGCTATTTGTCATTCAGGCAAACCGCCTGCGTCATGCAATCATGAAGTCGATTTCGTTATCAGTCGCAGGATGCATGACGTTGAATTCAGAGCGCCTCGACAAGCCTCTATTCATATAGCCTTGGCTTGCGATACGGATTTTTTCCGCTACCGATTTCAGCCAAAGTGACATCCACGAGCCAGTATCCCATTTTTGATCTCAAGCATTGGCGGAAGATCGGTGAAAACCTTGCATCAGTTGTTGATGACCTCGAATCGCAAATTATTCCGAGAATCTACGAGATTTGGGGGCCGTGTCCGCATTGGTACAGCGATTGGTCGTGACACTCGGAGTCGACTTAACTCGGACGCGTCACGTCGATCATAGGATATTCTCACCGACTTGCCGTCGCTCATCGAGACGATGCAGCCGATTGCCTACCAAGCGCTTCTTCAGCGATCGCAGCCAGGACGAGGAGTACGATTGGCGACTGCACGAGAAGATGCGTGGCGAAATGTCGCGAGACCGATTCGCAACGGAAGCGAAGCACATGCAGTACGTAGCCGCCATCGTTCCGTATGACGAGCCTTACGTGTTACTGCAGTGAGCGTCTCGACGCGTTCAATGGTCAATGCCAATAGGCTCGTCACGCGGAGCGATGAAGGTTACAGAGAGGCGACCGG
>CAIJTL010000539.1 GCA_903823545.1 uncultured Planctomycetaceae bacterium | reverse complement strand
GCGTTTCGCGTCGAACTTGGCAACGGGCGAATTCTCAGCCGTTATCAGGGTTTCTCCCCGATTGTCACCAGTTTGGTGCCACAGATGGTGACAGAGATTTGGCGCGAGTCTCATCAGTACCGGTAGCTCGCATCGCTTCACAATCCCGTTCGATTGTTCGCGGAGTGGCAAGCCGACTGACTGCGATCGTCAGGCCGTGAAGGGACAAATGCGTGTAGTGGTTGGCGGTCATCTTGGGGTCACAGTGCCGAGCCAGCATTTGAGCTTCCACCAACGACACGCCACTCCGGCCAAAAGAGAGACAAGCTCGGCCACCCGCGCGTCTGAGTCTCCACGACTCATGTCTTGGCACGTGAAGAACCACTGTGCCACTCTTGCTTCGGCTTTCCGTGTCCTCAAGCCTGCGTTTGCAATTCGCCCGTTTGCGGATTCAGCAACGCCAGCATTTTGTCGGCGAAGAACTTGTGTCGGCGTTCGATCGTGTCTTTCGCGTGGGAACCGGTCTGTGTCAACTGGCCGTACTCGACCCAGAAGTCACCGCGCCGAGCCTTCCGGTCCTGAGTGACGTTAAGGCGGAATGTTTCCAACGCGCTGGATAAATTCACGGCCAATTCTTGCTGGTCATGATCGAGCAGACGATCAACCAACAGCATGAGGTGGATCGCCTCATGTCCCACAATCTTCTTCAGATGGCCTTCTCCAACGGCGATGGAAAGCGTGAGGGTGAGAATTTCAAGGATCTCTTTGAAGCGTTGTGACTCCGCAGATTGCGGGTCGAAATTCAAGTGCTTGTAGTAGAACATGTCGACGTTTCCCCGATCGATCCCGCACAGTTCTTCGCCTCCCGATTCACGACGGGCCATCAACAGCAGAAACATCTGCGCGGCAAGCTGCCGTTAATCTCCGCGGTTCTTTTTCCTCGCCTTCATGACCGCATTAAAGAACTCGTTACCAGGGTATCTGGCAATTTCCGGTTTGCCCCCGATCGTGAGAATATATTCCGTGAAGTTGCCGGGCCAAGCATCTCGCTTTTCCTGTGCGTTGAGGGGCAGACCTGCTTGCAGGCGGATGAATAAATCACGAGCCTCATTCCGTGCGTCGGTTTGAATCATCACCACCGACAGATGCGTGTCCCTGAACCTGATTTGTTCATCCTTGTCCAACTCATCGAAAGACTTCCCAGCCCACCGGCAAGGCAGTTCCTGAATGAAACTAGGGAACTGGGCTGCGGCTTCATCCGTAATCGGGTCAAACAATTTGAAATGCCCCTCCCTGAATTCATGCAGCGCATCGATCCGCTGTTGTCCGTCGATGATCTCAAAATCATCTCGTTGAGCCCCGGCCACTTCTTTCCGGATGTGATGCAAGTAAATCAGCGGGATGGGATAGCCCCGCAGGCGTGGATCACCATGATGTGGCACATGAAGCTGCGCCTGCCCTGGACCTGGCGAATTGGTCCCTCGAATTCCAGCGAACGCGGGCACGTCGTGGAGATGCTGGAAACGGAAGAATTCCCCGACGAAACCTTGTTTTGCGGGGATGCGGGCTTTGTGGGCTATCCCCTCTGGCGGACCATCTTGGCGAAGCTCGCGAACTTTCTGATCCGCGTGGGTGCCAACGTGAGTTTGCTCAGCGAGACCGCCGACATCCAGAAGTGTGGTGGCCGAATCGTGCTGTGCTGGCCGAAAGGCCAAATGAATTCCGGGGAACCGCCGTTGCATTTGCGTTTAGTCAAGATTCGGATCGGCCAGACGGACATGTGGCTGCTGACCAGTGTGCTGGATCGCCGGAAGCTGACCAAGAAACAGATCATTCGCATCTACAAAATGCGTTGGGGCATCAAAGTGGAGTTCCGTGGACTGAAGCAAACGATCGACAAGCACAAGCTCCGCTGCCGTAATAGTGGTCGCCTGCTGGTTGAGTTGGATTGGTCCATTCGCGCGATGGCCGTTGCGGAACTGCTCGCACTCCGAGAACAAATCGCGGCGAAGGAAGCCGCCTCGGAGGAGGCCTCTGATCCGATCGACCGTAGCCTCGCCAACACGATGCGCGCCTTGCGAACGTGTATGCGCCGCTTGGACAAACGCCCTCGGGAGGAAAACGGTTTGTACCATCAACTCTCGAAAGCTCTCGTCCAGCGTTATGCAAACCACACCGACAAGCGGTCACGTTACCG
>CAIJTL010000538.1 GCA_903823545.1 uncultured Planctomycetaceae bacterium | reverse complement strand
TTCCCGATCGTTCTGAATTGAGGCCATCATCTGACGCTGGGGATCATTGTTCAAAAACAGGACGCCATTGCGGAACTCCAGAAACCGAAGTTGATCACTTTGAGTCGGCGTCACGACGCTCGAATTTGACCCTCTCATCATCGCAGCCGAAGCCATTCCAGATCCCATTGCTCCCGCCTCGCCACCCGTTGGAGATACCACTTCTGGCGGCTCATCTCCCTGAAGCGTGAGCACAACCCATCGGCCTTGCAGCGGCTTGAGTGACTCAGCGACCGCAGAAGGTGCCGCCACATTTTCTTGGCGAGCAGGGGGAGTTAGCCCATCGGTAGATTCGTTAGCAAGTATTTCATCAAACAGCGGTTCACCCACTGACGAGCTAACGTTCCCCGCTTGCTTGGGAATGGGAAGGTTCGGGGCATTGTTCGACAGCAGTTGTCCTCTCGGAAAACCGCGATCGTCAATCTGCGGCCGACGGGGATCGCGTCCAGCAGGCACAATCATAGGATCGGCAGGCATTTTTACTGTGGCCGCTCTTGTCGAATCGTGATCTATTCGATCGTTGACCTCGGCCGTTCGCTTGAGCCAGATGACGGACGCCATCACCGGGACCAGCAGGATGCTGCTCAATGCGAGCACTCGTCGCCAACGGAACGGCTGAGCGGCCAGATGTGGGTCAGACTCCTGTGCGAACAACGGGCGAACGAACAACAGCGCCAGCCAATAGGCCACCGCCGACAACGCTTGCAGAGCGCTCATCCATTGCACCAACCCCACTGCATCTCGATAGCTTGCTGCGTATCCGAAGAGGCTCGTGACGAATGGGAGAAACAGCAGCGAGGCGATCCAAACCACCCAGCTCGTCGAGTTCCACGCCGCTCGAAACACCGACGCCAACACAAACGTCGCCAGCAGTTGAAACGCCGAGAACCCCAGAAAGCTCGCAACATTTCGCGTCCCAGTCTCCGCAATTACGAGTGCGAGAAACAGTCCCAGCAGCACCCACGTCACCACCAATGGCAACAGCAAAAACTTCACTGGAAGCTGTCCACGAGCCGTAGTGCCCATCGCAACGGACGCATCACTTCGAGCTTTGAAGTTCGTAGTCCCGCCTTGAGGCGGAACGGTTCCATCTGAAGGCGAGGCTACGAACCCTGGGGCAGGCGCAACCGTCGGTTGTTGCACATGAGCCAGCCAGCGGCCGAGGAGTTCACTCACTTCAGTCGCGGCTTGAAAGCGTTCGTCAGGATTCTTGGCGAGCAGCTTTTCGATGATCGCGACGAGCCAATCGGGGACGTCGGGGTTGATCGCTCGCAGCGGACGTGGAGAGTCTTCACAGACTCGCTTGAGCACCGCCATCGTCGTGCGTGCTCGAAACGGTGAGTGGCCAGAGCACATCGCGTACATGACCGCACCGAGGCTGAACAGGTCGGCTCGCGCATCGACATCTCGGCCCCAGGCTTGTTCGGGAGCCATGTATTGCGGAGTCCCGGCGATTACGCCGCTGAGCGTCAAGCTGGCATCGTCCATCACACGAGCCAAGCCGAAGTCGGTCAGCTTCACACGCTGCACGCCGTTCTCCAACAGAATGTTGGCCGGCTTCACGTCGCGATGGACAACGCCTTGAGCATGTGCCGCAGCCAGTCCCGCAGCCGTCTGCATTGCGATCCGCAGAACCTCTTTGAGTTCCAGCGGCCCATCCTGGTCTATCCGCTCCTGCAGCGAGCCGCCCGCGACGAACTGCATGATGATCTTGGGTAAAGTGGCCGACGCGTCTCGCGTTGGAAGACCGATGCGAGACGCATCGGCCACACCATCTTCAATCGCGTGAATCGTTACCACGTTGTCGTGACAAACTGCTGCTGCCGCTTGAGCCTCGCGAATGAACCGCTTTCGCGCCACCGCGTGATGAGCCAGATGCGAGGCGAGCACCTTCACCGCGACGACTCGATGCAGGCTCGGATCATACGCCTTGAGCACGACTCCCATGCCGCCCCAGCCGATGACTTCGGTGATTTCATGCAGACCGAGCTTGCCCAACAACTTCGGATCTTCTGCTGGCTGCAAGAAATCGAGCGTCCGCTGCGGATCAGTTTCGTCTCGATCTCCGTCGCCGTCGCCAGAACCATCATCTGTCTTCAGCCGCTCCATCGCCGCTGCGAGTGGCCCGTCGGTCTGCTCATCTCTTTCTTTCAAACTCGCCGCCATGCCGATCCACGACTCACCTCCCACGGTCATCTGTTTCAGCGACGCTTCGCACGAAGCACAACCATCGGCGTGGGCCTGCACCGCCGCAAGTTGGTCAGTAGGCAAGCTGCCATCGAGCAACGCTCGCAAAACGACTTTCTCAGGACACACTGATGTTTGGGCATGATCAGACATGGCGCGAACTCGCTCAGTTTGGTGGTCCATCGTAACAACTGTCGGCAAATGGGCATTCTTGCCCGCCGGGCCGGATCGAACAGACGGACGGGAGCCTCCATCTTCCATAGAGATACGAACCACAGAACCAAACTTATCGCGAAAACTTGCGGCGTATTGAACTACCGCTATTCGGAATCATCCCCCAGAAGCCACTTCACTTGCTGCTTCAACCTTGTCATCACTCGGCCTTTCGCTAGGTAGACCGCAGCGACCGACAGGCCAAGTTCTTCGGCGATCGTTTTTCCGTCGCGGCCTTCAACGGCGGATTGCCAGAAGGCGTTCCACGTAGCGTTCGAGAAGTCGACGCGGATGAGTCGAGCAGCGTAGTGAAACAATTGCCGTTCGTACTCCGCGTCCCAGTCTGCGGAGTCGTCCGTACTTAGTAAGCCATCGGTCACCGCTCGCCATTGCGAACTGTCTCCCGTCGCCGCATCTCGTCTTCCGTTGGCTCGCCAATGGTCGGTCATGCGGTTTCGCACAACAGTAAACAGCCACGAACGAAACGATCCTCGCTTCGGGTCGTAAACCAAACTCTTCGCCGACAGGGCGACCTGCCGCAGCACATCCTGCGTGAGATCCGCCGCGTCCGCTTCTTGCAAACCTCGCTTACGGACGAACGCAAAGACCAGTGGTGCATACAAATCAACGAACCGCTCCCACGCCTCGCGGTCGTGAGCGTCCTTCAAACGAACCAGCAAACTGGGCTGTGTCGGCGGCATGTGCGGCATGATAAGCTCATGAATGAATACGCTCGAACTCCGCCAAGTTATCGCAGAAATCATGTCGACTCGACGCTCTGCGCTGAGTCAGTACTTGATTTTGATTCTTCCCGCAGTTGACATTCATGCTTTTCACGATGTGAGGTGTCCCGCCACACCCTCGAAACTGCGATAGCATGCGACGTCAGAAATAGTGCAATGACGACGCTTTATGATTGGAGCCAAGTTCAATCAGGCCTGTTTCAAGACTATCACTTGAAACGGAATAGTTACATCGCGATCGCGCGAGCACTCGGTTCCTGAATCTTGCGACTCGCAACTGTCCGCTTTGGTGATTGATCCGAATCACACAAATTGAAAACGCTCTTTGACGCGTTCGGCACGTCACGCGGTGTATCACGACACTGTGGCAAAACCAGGCCTGTTCGCTATTAAACCGAAGTCCGTCATCCTCATGACAACTCCGGGAGACCGCCCGAACCTATTGCTGGAGTCTTCCGAACCTTCCTTGATAAAAACTGTGGGCCAGTGACATCCTTTTATGTACAAAATGAGGTAACGGCTGTTACCACAGATCGATAATGCGATCACGTCTCGCGACGGATCATGAGCTGCTATCTCGCGGATTCCATGACCAATGAATTCGTGATCACGCTACTACTGGCCGCCAACCCAATGCGAAGTTGATCCATCACACCGGCCGCGCGATTCTAAGTCGTGCCGAGATTCGACAAAGCATCACCCGCGCGATATGGGATCGACATCGGCAACCTCGCACGAAAACACTCCACCCTCGGCTATCACTCACCAGTTCAAACTCCTCCAACTCGAGAATGTAAATAGCTGAACTGTCCGTCAATCCGAATGCACATCAAGCAACCTTCCAACGCACAGCGACGACACAAATCTGACCTACCTATTTCACTGCGGAAGGGTCAACTTTGCCCTCAATCACATGAGCAAAACCACGCTTGGTGAGAACTTGATGCCGCAACTCTGTCATAATCTCCGGATTGTCTTCCAAGAAAAGTCGGGCCTTATCGCGTCCCTGCCCGATGCGAGTCTTTCCGTAATTGAACCAACTGCCACTCTTCTCGACGAATCCATCTTCGGTCGCAAGATCAAGCAAATCACCCGAATAACTAATCCCACAAGAACCGAGCATATCGAACTCAGCCTCACGAAATGGTGGTGCGACCTTATTCTTCACAACCTTCGCTTTCATCCGAATACCGATCGCAACATCACCCTCCTTCAATGTTGCAATACGTCGAACATCAACGCGACATGATGAATAGAACTTCAATGCTCTCCCACCAGGAGTCGTCTCGGGGCTCCCAAACATCACACCGATTTTCTCGCGAATCTGATTGATAAAGATCACAACAG
>CAIJTL010000537.1 GCA_903823545.1 uncultured Planctomycetaceae bacterium | reverse complement strand
AGCGATGCGCTCGACCACAGGCACCCATCTCGCATTGGACGATTGCCAAAGAGGGTCGACGACTGCCGTGTGTGTTGACCGTGGATGAAGTGAGTCGAGTCTTAGAGGCTATCCGAGAAGTCGAATTTCGGGAGGGCAAGGCTCCCGCCGAGCTATGTTTTCCTTTTTCCGGGTGTGGCAACAATTCTTGGCAGCACCACCGATGCGGTGGAGTAGTCAGGGTGTTCTGAGAAATTCGTTTTTTAAACGCAGAAGCGCTGATGTGCCCTTCAAACTCCGCGGCCCCTGCGTTTCTGCGGGAAACCTATTGGCAAATAACCTGTTCCAGCACAGATGGCGGAGAGCCAAAGAATCAAAACCGAGGGATTGCTCAGGTCATGATTCCCGGAAAATGCGAGCGGGTGGTGTCTCGATCAGCCATCGTCTACGCGGTCTCGTGGAGAATCTCATTTTTGTCGCGTGAATTCACTTGCTCTTCGCCAAGGCTTCATGTCGGTCGGATAGCTTGCGGTTGTTGAGAGCACGGTTTGCGGAACTGCGAGCGGTCTGGAGCACGAGTCTCGCGTCTTCACGAAGTCTTCACGGTCGGTTCATCAGAGCCTCAAGCGTGACTCGTATCGTACCGTCCGAAATTCAAAATTCCCTGCCGGTCTCAACGGTTCGTCGGTGGAAGTGAGTGGACAGCAGAGCGAAGGAATTGCGGTCAAATGAAGGGATTCGCCAGGGTTCAGGGGTGGGCTGAGCGGAATGTTCGACCGGTCTTCGGTTATCCGTTCAACCGTGTTCTTTTTTTTTAAGGAGTGTCTGATGAAAGTTACGAAGCAAATGTCGTTGGTGGCAGCTCGACGCGGCTTTACGCTGATTGAGTTGCTGGTGGTGATTTCGATCATCGCCATTTTGATGGCCTTGTTGTTGCCGGCAATTCAGTCGGCTCGCGAGTCCGCCCGTTCTACGCAATGTAAGAACAATCTCCGTCAGATTGGTCTCTCGATGCATGCGTTCTCAACCAGTGATCCCAAAGGGCGCTTGGCGACGGGGCAGTGGGATATGTACCGCGATGGCTTTATGGACAAGCATGGGTGGGTTGCTGACGTTGTGGGTATGAAGGCTGGCAAGCCGGATCAGATGAAATGTCCCACCAATCCCATTCGTGGCACTGAGAAGTTGAACGACGCCAACGGCGACAAGAACACCTCGAATGCGACTCGCTTGGCGATTAATCCGGATCCGTCAAAGTACAGCATTTCTGATCTTTACGCATTTGATGGAACGACTCTCTCTGCGAAGTCAGGTACAATGTATACGCAGACGGCAAAGATGGTGAATGAGCTTGGAATGAATACCAACTATTCCTCAAGCTGGCACCTGTCGCGGAGTGGTGTGAAATTTGCAACGACAGCTGCGAACACACTGAATGCCGTCGCGTCGGCTCAATATCTAAACAACTTCACCAACGTATTAGCCTCTGCGACGACTGGCTACAAAGAAGTCAATAATACGACTGGCTCGCTCACCCAGCGTATGCTTGAGACCTCCGATGTCCCGTCGAGCAATATTCCTCTGCTGGGAGACACTGCTGCCGGTGACGTCGATGAAGCGGTCTTGGTAACGACAATCAACACCGAATTGACGGCGGGTTCCCGTTTGGGTGAAGCGGCCAACGATGGGCCAGCCTATTGGGATCCAGCCGGAGGCACAGCAGGCAGGGTCACCCTCGTCACTGCGACAGATTTGGCCGCCCAGTATATCCCGAAGACTTTTCCGACCGTTGGTCAGCTTGTTACTGCTTCACTTGAAACCAGTACCTTCAACGCCGGCGTCGCCACGGGCACTCTGGCAGGGAAATTGATCCTTCAGGACACTCGCGACTGGCAGGCTGTGCATGGCGGAAAGGTCAACCTTCTCATGGCAGACGGCAGTGTGAAGGATGTTAAAGATCTCAATGGTGATACGTTCCTCAACCCTGGATTCCCAGTTTCCGCCGGTACGTCTGATACCGACGGTTACACCGATGGGGTCTGCGAAATCAACGCGTTTGAGGTGTTCACTGGAACGTTGTTGAATTTCAAGAGTTTGACGAAGGGTAAATTCGAGTAATCTGAGGCAGTTGCCTCCAATTTGATCCCCTGTGTTGTGCTGAGGGCGAGCGGACGATGCGATGAGCGTTGTCCGACCGCCCTTGGCCGTTTTGTTGAACTGTAGAGCAGAAGAATCGTAGGTCGAGTCAATTCAGCGAGATTCACCGCAAGGAGGGTATTATTTGTGGGTCTCAATTGTTTGCTCCAGCCTGCGATTTGGACGGCAGATTGAAGGTATGAGGCTATGCCCACAACGACGGCTGTTTGTCCTCGCTGTCTCGCGGAAGTTTCTTCAGACATGGCGCGCTGCCAGTCCTGCAATCAATCGCTGGGGGGAACCACGATGTCTGCGTCGGTAACGAGCAAACTCGAATCAGACACAACGACCGGGATGTTGGACCGCGGGACGGCTGTCCCGTCGAGCGGCGAAAAAATGCGTGTCACTTGTGCGTGTGGCGCGTCCATTCGAGTGAGCGTCACCATGCGGGGCAAGCGCGTGAAGTGCCCAAAGTGCTCGGCGGCCGTCGCGGTGCCGAACTCGCCGGGCAGCTCCGCGAGTAGCGGAAGTCATTCCGCTCCGATCAAGGATCAACCATCAGTCGAGGCCACTGCGCAAAGACCGTCCTCGTCGTCTGAGAATCAATTGACCGAGTCCGCCGTGATCCGACGAACGTCCGACGACCAGAATCTCCAGCGGATGATTGAATCGGCGGCGAAGCTGCCTGTTCCGAACGATGCCGTGCCGACTCCCTCTGGACGGCTCTCTGCCTCCAAGTTGCGAAAAATTCGCAAGCAACTGGAAACCGCCAATGTCCTCAAAGACAGCGAAAATGTCGAACGGAGACTGTCGCTGATTGAATTGGGCGAATCGCAAGACCCGGAAGTCTTGGAAATCTTGAACGAACATGCTCAAGACCCACTGGCCATGATCCGCGAAGGTGCCCTGACGGCACTCGGCAAATTCGGGGATCCTGCGGCCGTGGGAACCGTTTTACGCGGCCTACTGGATCGTGACGCGGATGTTGTCCGAGCTGCTTTTGCGGCATTGAGGTCCATCGGTGATCGCCGGGTCGTGTTGCCGCTCTTGCGGTATGGCCAAGAGCGTCCGGAGTGGAAGCCGCTGGCCAATGACACGCTTGTGAGAATTGGTTCGCGAGGGGTGCCAGAATTGCTCGGCCTACTGACGTCTGATGAGACCGAATTGATCTCGGACTGCATCGTGGTGCTGGGACGAATTGGCGACAAGCAGGCAGCCTCGCCGCTGGCCGCACACTTGAACCATGTGTCCCCTCTGATTCGGGCGCAGATTGCCGAGGCATTGGGACTGATCGCAGACGAAAACTCCGTGCCACAATTGATCTACTTATTGAAGGATTCTGACGCGACGGTTCGAGCGAACGCTGCGTCCGGGCTGGTGCGACTTGTGGATCCACGCTCGCTGCGCCCGTTGCTTGGTGCGCTGCAGGACGAAGACGCCATAGTGCGACGTCATGCTGCATTCGCACTGGGCGAATTGGGTGATTCCAAAGCGGTCCCCGGTCTGATGAAGGTTTTACAAGCCTGGGAATTGCTGCTCACGCTGGACGCCCCTTTCGTGGAAGCGGTTGTCGAATCCGTTGGCAAACTCGGAGATACCTCAACTGCTGCAGGATTGCTCCCACTGGTACAGTCGAACCACGATGGAGTGACGTTCAAGACCGTGCTGGCGTTGAGGAAGCTTCGATCT
>CAIJTL010000536.1 GCA_903823545.1 uncultured Planctomycetaceae bacterium | reverse complement strand
TGTCGCCAGTGGAAGTCGGGATCGACTGCCATTCGACCGGGCCTTTGGTGGCGTTGCCGTATTCGTTGATGAACGTCTCTGGCGACATCGAATCGTTGATGGTCTTGGCGACTTCGGCTTGAGTCGGCCAGATGTCTTTCAAGTAAACATCGCTGCCGTCACTCCCTTTGCCGAGCGGCTGCGTTGTGAGATCAATGTCGGTCGTTCCGGCGATCGCGTAGGCCACAACCAGCGGTGGGCTGGCGAGATAGTTCGCCTTCACTTGCGCGTTGACTCGACCTTCAAAGTTGCGGTTGCCCGAGAGGACTGCGGAGACAACGAGGTCACCGTCAGAGACTGCTTTCGAGACTGGTTCCGGCAACGGTCCGCTGTTGCCGATGCAGGTCGTGCAACCGTAGCCGACGGTGTTGAAGCCGAGCTTGTTAAGCGGCTGATCGAGTCCCGACTTCGCGAGATAATCGGTCACAACTCGTGATCCTGGCGCGAGCGATGTCTTCACCCACGGCTTGCGAGACAAGCCTTTCGCGACCGCGTTCCGCGCCAATAATCCCGCACCGATCATGACCGACGGATTGCTCGTGTTGGTGCAACTCGTAATCGCAGCAATGACGACCGCTCCATCGGTGATCGATGTTCCGCTGCCATCATTCACGGCGACAGTCGGTCCTGCCGAAGTCCGACCGAATCCTTTGCCGAGCTGATCGCGCCAAACAGACTGCATGTCCTTCAGAAGAACTCGATCTTGCGGACGCTTCGGCCCAGCCATGGACGGCTCAACGACAGCGAGGTCCAACTCCAATGTGCTGCTGAAGCGCGGTGTCGGCGATGCGGCGGTGCGGAACAGACCTTGTTCCTTGTAGTACCGCTCGACGAGATCCACCTCGTTGTCCGTGCGGCCCGTGCGACGCAGATAGTTCAGCGTCTCATCATCAACTGGGAAGAAGCCCATCGTCGCTCCGTATTCAGGAGCCATGTTGGCAATCGTCGCGCGATCGGCCAGCGACATGTGATCAAGGCCCGGCCCGAAGAACTCGACGAACTTCCCAACCACGCCGTGCTTACGCAGCATCTGAGTCACTGTCAGCACGAGGTCTGTTGCAGTGACACCTTCTCGCAGCGAGCCACTCAGTTTGAAGCCGACCACTTCTGGAGTGAGCATGTAAATCGGCTGGCCGAGCATGACCGCTTCCGCTTCGATACCGCCGACGCCCCAACCAACCACGCCCAGTCCGTTGATCATCGTGGTGTGACTGTCGGTACCGACCAGCGAGTCGGGATACGCGACGCCGTTCTTCGTGAGCACACCCTTGGCGAGGTATTCCAAGTTGACTTGATGCACGATGCCGGTGGCCGGTGGAACGACTCGAAAGTTGTTGAAGGCTTGAGCGCCCCAGCGGAGGAATTGATAACGCTCTTGGTTGCGTTGGAATTCCAAGTCGATGTTCTGTTGCAGCGCGCCACTCGATCCGAACGAGTCAACCTGCACTGAGTGGTCGATGACTAAGTCACACGGCACGAGCGGATTGATCTTCTTTGGATCGCCACCCATGCGGACCATCGCGGCTCGCAAGGCTGCGAGATCGACAACAGCAGGTACGCCAGTGAAGTCCTGCAAGACGACTCGACCAGGCATGAAGGGCAGCTCAACCTCCGCAGGCTTCGGAGCGTTCCAATTTGCCAATGTCTTCACGTCATCGGCGGTCACGACAAAGTCATCAACATTCCGCAACAACGCTTCGAGCAATACGCGAATCGAAAAAGGCAGTGTGTCGATCGGCCCTAATCCAGCGAGCTTTTGAAGCTGATAAATCTTCCAATCGCCGCTCTTGGTCTTGATTGTGGTTTCTGCACCAAACGGGTTCAGGGCTGCCATGTTCGCGATCTCTTTTGCTAGGTGTCAGTGGTCAGTGGTTCGTCGTCAGTTGAGCGAAGTGGGGATTGTAGTCCCGGACCATGTGCTCGCAAGAAACGCCATGATGTCGGCTATTGTGCGTGTGATTGTGGCCTACGTGGCTCGCGTGCGTTGCCTCCGCTCGGTTGTGGCCGGTCTCCTGACCCGAGCCACACGCTTTCGACCGCGGGTCTCTGCATTTGTTGCAGGTCAGGATATCCCACGACATCGTCCGGATGGCCATTCGGGAGACCCTCGGTCAGGCGGAGGTGTCTCGGTCAGGAGACCGGACACAACGCACGCGAGCCGCGTGCACTACAAAAACCAAACAGCCCGGCAGTTCGAAAACTGCCGGGCTGCAAGGCGTTGGCCCTATGTTGTTAGTTCGCGATTACGGGCAGCCTGCAATCAGCAGAGCGAAGTCCGCAGCCGTGAAGTTGAACGAGACATCGTGGAGCGTCGAGCCATCCACGTCCGCCAGGACTGAGTCCGTTCCGGCGAGATACCGGAGCTTGTCGGCACCACCTTGTCCGGAGAGCGTGTCGATGTAGATGTTGCTGTCGTCGTCAGCGACAAGTCTGTCCGCTCCGGTGCCACCGATGAGGTTGTCGTTGCCATCGCCACCCAGCAGCGTGTCGTTGCCATCGTTGCCGTTGAGGACATCGTTGTCGATGCCACCAAACAGAACGTCGTTGCCGCCGGTGCCACCGCTGACCGTGGCCGCTCCACCGGTCAACGTATCGTTGCCCGCTTCGCCATCCATCGTGTCGTTGCCCGCACCGCCATCCATCGAGTCGTTGTCGTTACCGCCTCGCATCTTGTCGTCACCGGCTTGACCGAACAGCTTGTCGTTGCCATCGCGACCACTGAGGCTATCGTTGCCGTTGCCACCGAGGATGCTGTCGACTCCTGAGCCACCGATGAGCACGTCGGCCCCAGTTCCGCCGGTCAGCGTTGTCGGTCCGCTGAAGCCTGAGGCATCAATCGTTCGTCCGGTCGATCCGCTGATCGTCAGGCGAGCTTGCTCGACACTGACCAACGTGACTCCCGAACCGACACCGATCAACGCTGCGTTTGTCAGCGTCATGTTAGCGGCGGCCGTCGCGACGATCATGTCGGTTCCGAGACCACCATCAAAGTTCACCGCACCCGTGAAGCCATTCATCGTGAGGATGTTGGCTGTCGAGCCACTTGCGGCCGGAATGACAATCGAAGCATTCTCAATGGTGGAGAGCGAATCGTTGCCATTACCCGCCAAGGTTGTGGCACTCAGCGTGTAGCTGACGTTGGCGTTTTCGGACACGGTATCCGATCCACCGCCACCGGTGAGCGTGTCTGTTCCCGCACCGCCGATGAGCAAGTCGCTGCCGCCACCACCGGTCAACTTGTCGTTACCGGCGGCACCATTCAACGTCACCGGAATGCTGACTGTGCTCGCATTGATCGTGTCGGCACTCGCTCCACCGGTGAGAGAGGCTCCCTCAAAGCCTGAGAAGAACGTGTCGATCCCCAGTGTGCCGTTCGTGCCGCTATTCGTTAAACCAAAGATGCCGCTGCCGGTTTCAATCAGCCGATCGTTGCCGCTGCCACCTTGTGTCGAGTCCGCTCCCAAACCGCCGGTGATCGAGTCGTCGTTGTTACCGCCGTCGATCGTGTCGTTGCCAGCACCGCCGACGATCACGTCGTTGTCATCGCCACCTTGCAGGTTGTCCGGTCCAGCACCACCCGTGAGCGTGTCGTTACCGCCGAGACCAACGAGCGTCACTCCAAAGGTCGCAGACGAGACGCCGCTGGCGTTGAGCACGTTCCCGCTGGCACCACCAGTCAGGATTGCTTTCTCAAACGTGGAGTAAGTGTCGGTCCCCAACGCACCCGACAGGCCGGTCGCCGTCAGCGTCATGTTGCCATCAGCAGTTTCAGCTAGCGTATCGGTGCCGCTGCCACCAACCAGAACATCGCTTCCCAGACCGCCGGAGATCGTGTCATCGTTGTTACCACCGTCGATCGAGTCGTTGCCCGAACCGCCGGTGAGCGTGTCGTTCCCGTCACCACCAATGATCGTGACGTTGCCAGAGAAGTTCGTCGCGTTGATGGCGTTCGCTCCGACGCTGCCAGTCAACGTCGCTCGTTCGATGCTGTTCAACGTGTGAGTCACCGCACCGACGATGAGCGACGAGTTGCTCAGCGTTTGGTTGCCAGAAGCGGTCTGTCGCACTTCGTCCGAGTCAGCACCACCGTCCAAGGAACCATCCGCCAAGCCACCGAACAACGTATCGCTGCCGGTACCTCCCACGAGCGTGATCGAAGTCGTCACAGCCGACGCATTGAGCGTGTCGTTCCCCGCTCCCGCATCAACCGTCGTCACTGTCGTTGCACCGGAGAGCGTGAAGGTGTCGGCGCCAGTTCCACCCAGCAGCGTCTCCACATTGAGGATGTTGAGTGTGCCGGTCGCCGTGTAGTTGACCGAACCACCCGCGGCCGAAACCCACGTGGCATTCGTGTTGCCACCTTGGAAGGTATCACCACCTGCTGCGCTACTGCCAACAACCGCTTCGATGTTTGTGAAGCCGGTCGGGTTCGAGGTCGAAGAGCCGCTGAAGCCCGCCGCTGAACCGGCCGTGACCACGATCGCTTGTGGCGTGGAGGTGATTCCCGCGTAGCTGACCGTGTCAAAGCCACCGGCTCCGTTCAACACGCCGCTGACCGCCGCTGAGTTATTCGCGAACAAGAACGTATCGGCCCCGCTGCCACCTTGCAGGTTTTCAAAGCCCGAGTAGCTGCTGGTCCCGACTGTGAATTGATCCAGTCCCGTGATCTGGAACGTGCTGCCGCCAGCCGCACCGACCAGTGTGTCGTTGGCGGATGTGCCGATGACATTTTCGATGCTGATTAAGCTGCTGACATTGATGGTTTGAGCCACCGTCTTGATCGACAAGTCGAACGTGTCGTTGCCATTGCCACCATTCACCGAGCCGGTCAGGTTGCTCGGATCAAGCAACCGAATGACGTCGTCGCCGTCGCCACCATTCAGATTCGTCGATTGGTTGCCAGTCACTTCAAACGTATCAATCGCCGAGCCACCCATCAAATTTTCAAAGTCTTGGAAGCTGAGGAAGCGACTTGGGGCGATGCCCGGATTGCTGTAGCGGTTTGTCCCGTCCACTTCCCACAGGGCGTCGTTGTTGGTTCCAGTCAGAGTGTCACCGGCATCGCCAGCGACGATTGAGTCAATCTCGCTGAACCCACCGGCGATCAAGCCTGCAGGAGACGTCGTGCCAGAGAAGCCATTCACCGTGCTTCCCGTCAGCGAGATCCCAATGGCCGTCGAGTAAGACTCGAACGTCAGCGTGTCGTTGCCATCGCCACCGGTCACACTGCCGTTGAGCGTGGCCGCATCCAAGAAGTTGAAGGTATCCAAGCCGCCGCCGTTACCTCCGTGCAAGTTGATCGAGAGGCTGCCGGTGTTCGCTCCGCTGACCGTGAAGAGATCGTTGTAGTCGCCACCTTGCACTGACTCGAAGTTCGAGAAGCCAACCAAGCGGCCACCGACTGAGTACGTGCGAGTCGGACCAATCTGCCAAGTGCCGTCATTCAGTGGCACGCCGCTGCCATTTACCAATGTGGCACCAATCAGCGAGTCACCACCGACCGAGCTACCGACCACCGAGTTGATGTTTCGGAAGCCACCCGCCACGAGAGCTTCAGAACCGTTCAAGCCGTCGGCTGAACCGAGTCCATTAAACGTCACCGTGCGAGCCGAACCGCTGTTGGTGAAGTCCAACGTGTCTGTTCCGATCCCGCCGTCGATCACGCCCGACAGACTTCCGCCACCAGCGAAGGCGAACGAGTCGTTGCCATTCTGGCCAGTCAGGTTCTCAAACGATTGGAACGTCGCCCCCGAAGCCGTTCCGGAATTAGCCCCGGTGACATTGAACGCCGTTCCGCCCGGCAAGGCGACGAGCGTGTCGCTGCCGTTGCCACCGATGATGGTCTCGATGCTGACCGCACCGCTGCCATCCAACAGGTTGCTGAGATTCACGGTTGCTGCTGTTGCGTTACCGGCATAGCTCACGGTGTCGTTGCCGGTGTTGCCGTTGATGTTGCCGATCAGCGTCGCGCCATCCGCGAACGTGAAGGTGTCGTTATTGCTGCCACCGTTGAGGTTCGCACTTTGAGCACCGCTGATTGTGAAAGCGTCGATCCCCGAACTACCGACGAGATTATCAACGCTCGTGAAGTTCAGTGTTCGACCGCCCGACGTGTAGCTGCGACCGGTTCCAGGTCCAACGGCCCAAGTCGCATCCGCACCCGCGATGCCGTTGATCGTGTCTGCTCCCGTTCCAGCGTTCAGCACGTCGATACCGCTGAAGCCACCAGAGATTACTGCAGTCACACCGGAGAAGGCCGTCCCAGAGAACCCGTTCGCCGACGCACTCGTCAGCGTGTAGTTCACCGCCTCGATCGACGAGGCGAACGTCAACGTGTCACCAGAGCTTTGCCCTAAGCCTGACACTGAGCCAATCAATCTTGCTCCGTTGTTGAACTGGAACGTGTCGTCGCCCGAACCACCAACCAAGTTAAAGGTCTGCGTGCCGGTCACGACAAACAAGTTGCCACTGTTCCCTGCGTTGAGCGATTCAAAGGAGGCGAAGTCGAGAGCTCGTCCACTGGTTTGGTCGATGTAGCGGTTCGTGCCATCCAACTCCCAAGTCGAGAGCGTGTTCAATCCGGTGAGAGCATCATTGTTCGCAGACGAGCCCGTCACTGAGTTGATGTTGGTGAAGTTCAGACCGGAAGTCGTGTCCGCACCGTTGAAGCCATCGGTCCCACCCAGCGCACTGAGTTGCACGTTGCGAGCGACGCTTTGAGCAGACCAGTTCAACGAGTCGATTCCCGAACCACCGCCGATCGAAGTGATCGTTGAGCCGACGCCAATCAGAAAGGCGTCGCTGTTCGTTCCACCGTTGAGCGACTCGAAGCTGGAATAGGTAATCGTCCCATTGCTGTTGACGATGTTGCCCGACGTCCCCGCTCCCAAGTTCCAGGTGTTGGCCAAGTTTGGTCCGGTGAGCGAGTCGTTTGCTTGCGTACCGCCGATGACGTTCTCAATTCCCAGAACCGTGCCGACGCCGGTGGCCGCTCCGCCGAGAATCACGTTGACCGTCGTCGTGTAAGCCGCGTAGCTCAACGTGTCCGTTCCCGGAGCACCACCACCATTGATCGTTCCGGTGACACCAACGCCATCCGACAAGAAGAAGCTATCGTTGCCTGTCCCACCCGTGAGGTTCTCAAAGCCCGCGAAGACGTTCGCTGATACGGCGCTCGTGAAGTTGCCGGTATTGTTTGCTGTGATGAACCAGTTCGTGAGGCTGTTGGTACCGACCAGCGTGTCAGTGGCCGTCGAGCTTCCGACAAAGCTCTCGATACCGCTGAACCCATTGGCCGCACCAGCGAAGATGCCGGTTGCCGAGCTATTCGCCAGATTCACATTCACCTGAATCGTTCGTGCCGAGTAGTTCAGCACGTCGATGCTCGCACCCGATCCACCGTTGAGCGTGCCGCTGATGGAGCCCGCATCGGTGAATCCGAACGTGTCCACGCCGGAGTTGCCACCGACCAGATTCTCAACACTTGAGAAGTTGATGACTCCAGTGATGGAACCAGAACCAGCCCCGTTCACCGTCCAAGTCGATCCGGCCGCTGGACCAGACAGAGTGTCCGTCCCCGCACCGCCGTTGATCGTCTCAATGGCCGAGAACGTAAACGTCCCGTTGATGTTCCCCGCTCCCGCACCGGTCACATTCAAAGTGTTGGTGCCAGCCGGTGCCGTCAGCGAATCGCTCGCGCTACCGCTTCCAACCACCGCATCAATCCCGCTGATGCCGCCTGTGAAGGACGCGGTTGAAGTCGTCAGGTTCACCGAGATCGGCCCCACAGCCGCCGAGTAATTCAACGTGTCGGTTCCGAGTCCACCAGTCACCACTCCCGTCACTGAGCCACCCGCCGCAAACACGAACGCATCGGTGTTGGAGTTACCGGTCAGGTTCTCCATCCCCGTGAAGCCCAGCCCGCCAGTGAAGTTACCACTGCCAGCCCCGGTGAGGTTCCAAGTATTCGCCGCGTTCTGCCCATTCAAGGTGTCTGTTCCAGAACCACCATTGATGTTCTCCATCGCCGAGAACGTGAAGGTGCCGTTCGTGTTCACCAAGCTGCCTGCTGCCGCTCCTGTGGCCGTCCACGCATTGGTCAGATTGTGGCCTGTGATCGCATCGCCACCATTTGTCCCACCGACGAAGGTCTCGATGTTGCTGAAGCTAGTGAGGTCTGTCGCCACACCCGTTTGCAGATTGACCAACACCGCCGAAGCGTAAGCCGCGTAGCTCAACGTATCCGTCGCCGAACCGCCTTGGATGTTTTCAAAGCCGTTGAAGGTTGCCCCGTTCAACGTTCCGGCATTCGTAGCACTCATGTTGAACGAGTTCGCCGTCGCCGTCCGTCCCGTGAGCAAGTCGCTGCCAGTCCCACCGTTGACCGTCACGCCAGCGCCAGGATTCAGCGGATCAAGACCACGCAAATTAAGCGTGTCTGCCAAGCCAGCAACTGTCGTGTCCGCATTGATCGTCAAGGAGGTCGTCGGATTGCGGAACAACACCGCCGTGCTGCTGCTCGCACTGGTCAAACTCGTCAGACCATCCACCAACGAAGCGTTGTCTGCGACGGTGATACTGTCCGCCGTGTCAGCAAACGTGAAGGTGCGGCTGCCTGAAACCAGATCGTCAGTAATCGACGGCTCCAACTGGATGTAGTTGATCCGGCGATCGTTCGCCGATCCGCCACCCACGTTGGTAATGATCGTTCCTTGATCTGTCGCGAGCAGCGTGTGATCGACCGACCCGACCGTGCCGTTCACCAACCGCATCGTGTCGGTCCCAACGCCAATCCCACCCGCATAGATGATTCCAACACCCGCCGGAATCGGAGTTCCGTTGGTGTAGTCAAAGGTCAGTTCGTTCGAGACCGAAGTGCCTCGAATCAGGATGCCGTCCCCGAGCGTCGCCAGCGATTGGCTGAACAGCAGATTGGTAAGGTTCCCCGTTTCGCGAATCTCTAGGTTCGTTCCACCCACATCAAGAATCACGGTCCAGTTGTTGACTCCAGTCAGAGTGGGCAACGCTGGATTGGCCTGACCCACGACGATGTAGAAATCAACTGCATCGCCAGTATCGACACCACCATTGGCAGTGCTGCCGTTGTCCTGAATCGTCACCGTCACCGCCGCAATACCAATCGTCGCCGCACCCGGTGCCGTCGTGTAAGTCAAATTGCCGTTTGACGTGTTGATGGCCGGATTGGCTCCGCCGACGAAGCTCAGGTTGCCAAACAACGTCAATGGGTTCGACATCGTGTAGTTCAAAACCGACTGCGACGCGCCACCCGGAACTTCATCCAACGCGGTCACTGGACCGAACGTTGGCACCGCGAAACCTCCGGCCGTTTGACCAGGGGCCTGTGCGAGCGCCTGCGAGCCCGAGGGCACGTTGTGGAAGTTCGGAACCGCCACACTCGGCTTGTCGTTCACCGCATTAACAGTAATCGTGAAGGTCTGCGGAGCACTCACATTGTCATTCGGAGCCGGAGCCGCCAAGCCGCTATCCAACGCCGAAATCGCCAACGTCACCGTGCCGTTCGCATCCGGTGCGACCGTGTAGGTCAAATTGCCATTGATATCCACCGCCGGTGCCACACTGAAGAAGGAACCAAGCGGGAAGTCACCCGTGGTGCCGCCGGTGACTGTGACCGAGAAGTCCGTCAGCGTCTGCGACGCCTCATCGGCTCCGCCACCTGGAGCAAAGGTGGCCGGATTGATGACGTGAATGGTCCCCGATGTCGGCTGAACTCCGGCGTCTTCGTTCGACATGTGTGACGTTAACAACAACGCTCCGATGGTCGGTTCGTCATTGACCGGCCCAACGGTGATCGTGAATTGCCTTGTAATACTGCGGTTATCATTCGGTGCCGGAGAGCTCGCGCCGCTGTCCGTCACAAAGACATCGAAGGTCACCGAGCCATTCGCACTAGGATTCAGCGTGAAGACCAAATTGCCGCTGGCATTGATTGACGGTCCACTGGCAAATATCGCTGCCGCTGCCACCGCATTACCTGTGGCTGGAGCAATGTTATAGGCCGGAGTTTGTGATGCTTCATCGTCCGCAGTCACAGGCCCAGGCAAGAAGCTCGTAATGAACCCTGTTCCCGAAGTGGCGATGTTTGCGGGAGTCTCGTCTTCATTCACATTGAATGACGCTGGCAGCGTGAAGGTCGGCTCGTCATTCACCGCCGTCACGATGAATTGCAGAACTTCGGTATCAATCTGCGGTGAATCTTGCAAACCGGTGACTGGGTTGACCCAGTAGTTACCCAGGTCATTGGTCACGATCGTCAGCTTGATGTCATCGTTGGGTGCAATACCAGTTCCGAGCGGATCATTGACGTTCGCGCTCGGCGTGAAGACCAACCCATCAAGCGCTGCATTGATCTCGCTGAGTGAACCGCGAATGACCAGCAAGCCATCGGCTCCGTTGTAGTCTTCAATACCATAGATGTCGTTGAAGGTCAGAGTCAGCCCCAAGGCCGCCGGGGTGTTGGGCAAAGCCAGCGTTCCATTGGTCGCCGTCAACGTGACCTGAATGTCTCCGTTATTAAGGAACGAATCTGGATCGCTAATGACGATGGCGTTGCCGTTCGCGACAGACAACGTGATCGCCGTATCTTCATTAGTCGTTCGCGAAGCGGGAGTGACAGGCAAGGCGATGGACGGCGCATCGTTAACGCCGTTGGTTACCAGGATGTCGAACTGCGTAGTGCCATCGACACGATTGTTCTGCAAAGGGTTGGCGGCGATGTCGAAGATGCAGTCGGGATCGAGCGGATTGTTCTCGATCATGATGTTGTATCGCGCTTCTGCCGGGAACACGGTCAGCGACGTGAAGATCGCTGCATTGGTATTAGCGTTGTAAGCGTACGTGTAGTCCGTGCCGGAGATCAGCACTCGGGAACCGGTGATGTCGGTCTGCGTGACCGTGAATGCCGAACCAGAGATCAACGCAGGCAACGAGTCGTCGACTCCGATGCCATTGCGGCCGCTGGTCACATCCACGTCCAGCAACGTGACGACCAACTGCGTGAACAACACGGGATTGTCGATGGCCACGATCGTGGTGGTTAAATCCAGGTCAATTCCCGCTCCGTTGTCGAGAGGCGTGGTGAGGTTCGCGGTCGGTCCGGCGAAGTCGGATCGTTCGATGCCACCCAAATCTGTGAAGATTCCCAAACCGTTGTTGATACTTGAGTCGTCGATTCGCGGCTGTCCAAACCGGTCGATGCTGGGGGCGAACTGATCTTGTACTGGAATTCCCAGCGCGCTCGTCGCTGCGGTGTAGGCAGTGCGGGCAAACCGTTGATTCAACGATGCATCGATCGCTTCGTTGGGGTCGGTGACCATCCCACTGACGATGGTACTGGCGGCTAAGTAGAAGTTGCCCACTGACGGATTGACGAACAACGGCGACGTGTTGCCGACGTTGTTGATCGCAGCGGTGCCAGTAGCAGTGAGGTTGTTGCCGTTCGTGGTGTTGTTCTGAAAGAGCGTCTTGGAGACGTCAGCGGTCAGAGACGTTGCATCCAAGGAGATGCCCAGCGTGGTGTTAGCGATGATGTTATTGATTATCGTTGGACTAGCATTGTTGTTGACAACGATGC
The DNA here is from genome assembly GCA_903823545.1 of uncultured Planctomycetaceae bacterium. GTDB lineage: Bacteria > Planctomycetota > Planctomycetia > Planctomycetales > Planctomycetaceae > SXKJ01. The sequence goes on along the minus strand of CAIJTL010000536.1, from coordinate 1,918 downwards.
CGGTCCCGGCGATCGCCGCTCCATTGGTCGCCGTACCGCCGCCGTAGATCGTGTTGTTGATCACCTTCACGATGGGGACGGAAGCATCGGGAACGTCGCCCGTGTTTGCATCGCCGCTGATCCGAATGCCTGATCCAGAGGGGCCGAAGTTCGTGATGACGTTGTTGATCAGCGCGGCGTGCGTCACCCAACGGTTGGTATTGAAGTCCGGGGTTTGGCGAACCGATCCGCCGTAGGGCAAGTCCGTGGTGAATCCCGCACCGCTATCTCGGTCACCCGGCTGAATAATGATGCCGGAGCCACTGACATTGCGGATGAAGTTTCCTTCGAGCACCACCATTCCCTGCTCGCGATCTACGTTCTGATCACCCAATCGCCCTTTGGTAGCGGGTTGCGGAATGATCAGATTGTCGATGTAGGCAGAGTCGGCACCGAACGTGGCGGCATTGACTCCTTTCACATATCGCCACTCGAACGTCACATTCGCGCCACCAACGGGAATGTCGAACGAGACCGACACGAACGCGGGGGTCGCGGTTCCAGTGCCCGGCAAACTATCAGACGGGACTGGAAACGGAAGCGGATTGCCGCTGATGATCCAGTCTTGTGCCATACCGTCGATGAAGAATTGCAGACGGTTGTAGGTATTCACAAGCGACAGGTTGGTCGGTGCGGCTGCATCGACCGAAACTACGAACGAGATTTTGCCGGCGGCTCGCGGCACGGTCACGCTCACGCCCGACTGTTGACCGGCGATGATCGGGCCGGAACGGAAGGCGTTCGCCGGGGATCCACCGGTCGGAAACGCACCCAGTCTCTCGCGGAACCAATCGCCTCCGGCTGGAGTCGCACCGGTCCTCACAAGATCTTCAATCCCTTCGTTAAATTCTGACAGCGGATCGAAGTTGTCCACGAGCGGCTGCGGTGCCGTTGAGAAATCCACGATCAACCGGTCGTTGGTGTCGAATGTCTGATAGACCGAGATCGGGCCGGTCGGATCCTTACGATCCGAGTGACTGGCGTACTCCGTGCCTCGGCGAATCTCCAGTTGGTACGCGCCGGTGTTGATGATCGTCGGTGGCTCTTCCAGATTATTAATGTTGGCTTTACCACCAGCAAAACCTGCTGTGTACAAGTTATCGAAGGTCGACAGATCGGCCGCCGCACCAGTCACCAGTTCGCCGCGTTCGGCGAAGCCGACGATGATGTCGTCGATGTAGAAACCTTCGAAGTTGTTGTTCTGAGCCTTCCCTTCGGCGTTGATGCCGTCAGCGTCGCTGAACTGTCCGAATGCCTCGCTGGGCAGACCGGCTTCGTTGATTTTACCAGCAGTCGCAAAATCGAACCGAAATATGACCGTGGCTTCGGAGGCGAACTGCGACAAGTCGACGCGAGCCTGCCGCCAGTTGCCCGTGTCGAACAATTCTTGAACCGGCGATCCGTTGTAGTCCACGGAGTGCGCCAGGAATTCGGGCAGTTCTGCCGCCAAGACAGTGTTGTTGGTCGCGATCAGATCCCAACTCCGGCCGCCGTCCGTCGACGCGAACACCCGAGCGCTGTCCCGCATGCCGGTAAAACCCTGCGACTCTGATGCGTCTTGCGTGGCCAGGAAGTAGTTGAAGTACAGCGTTGGCTTATCAGCATGGACGTATCCGGCCAAGCTGATCGGGTTGGTGATCATGCTGCCGTAGGAGCCACCCGGTAGGTTGTAGTTGTTTGCGATCGGGTTATTCAGACCCAGCGCATTGTGCAGCACATTTGCGGTGATATCGCGATGGTAGTCGTTATCAGCCACGCCGTACTGCGACTGACCGGCGGCCCCGTAGTTCAGATAGGCCGTCTGGCTCACATTCGGTTGGAATGCTTCCACCCCGAAGTAGAAGCTCGCACCTCCAACACTTTCGGTTTGATCGCGTCC
>CAIJTL010000535.1 GCA_903823545.1 uncultured Planctomycetaceae bacterium | reverse complement strand
TTCTTCTTCTTCTTCTTCTGAGAAATCGCGTCAAAGCATCTGCTCAAGAATTGCTTGCAACTTGTCGTCGCTGACGTCGCACGGATTGCCGTCCATGCTGTTGCCTCGCGAGCCTTTCACGAGCGCCGGGATTTGATCCCGATGGACGCCGAGTTGTTCTAGCCGTTGCGGGACGTCGAACTGTTTGTTGAGTGTGCGAATAACAGCAATGAAGTGGTGAGCCGCCTCGTCGTCGCTTGCGCTGTCGGCGAGCGATGGGACGTCACGTTCATTGCGCAACCAAATTGCAGACTTGCGACCAAGTTCCGCGAGGTCCGTTTGAGCCACATTGCAGTTGAGTTCCAAGGCCGCTGGCAACATCACAGCGCAAGCGAGTCCGTGCGGGACTTTCGCATGGACTCCCAATGCCGCAGCGACTCCGTGAGCGAAGCCAAGCCCTGAGTTTGCCAATGCGATGCCGGACGACAACGCCGCGTGAGACATCGCCTCGCGAGCCGCTCGATCACCGAGATCGCGCGACAGTTGAAACATCGCTGGCAATGCCACTTCGAGTCCCTGCCAACAAAGCGCTCGTGGAATCGGCTTCGCGCGTCGCGAGATGAGGCTTTCGATGAGTTGCGTAATCGCGTCCATACCGGTGTGAGCCGTGATCGCACGCGGCAAACTCAACGTCAATTCCGGATCGACGAGGACAACCTTCGGAACCATCAAGTCACTACGCAGACTTTTCTTGAACGGCGGATCGTATGACGAGATCACCGCATTCTTTGTCGCTTCGGTACCAGTTCCTGATGTCGTCGGAATCGCGAGCAGACGGAGCGGCGGCTGTTCAATCTTTAATCCTCGCCCGACTCCTTCGAGGAAATCCCGCACGCTTTCGCCATGCGGATTTGTCGCCAGCGCCGCAACAGCCTTGGCCAAATCAATCGCCGAACCGCCACCGATCGCAATGACCAGATCGCCGTCTTGGACTCCGATTTGTCGAAGTTGAGCGACGGTAGCGTCGACATCGCCAACTTCTGGTTCGCGCGTTTGTGTCGCTAATCGTTCGACCGCAACTCCTGCGGATTTCATGAAGCGGCACAACTCATCAATGGTCCCGTTCGAGTCCAAAGTGCGAGAGCCACTGACCAGAAACGCGCGAATCCCCAACGATCGGGCGATCGCACCGATTTCCGCTCGGCGGCCCCATCCGAAAATGATGCGGTTCGGTGCGAAGAAGTCATACGGCGTCAGCATGTCGTTTCTTTCGGAGTTGCGGCTTTAGCACGACGCGCCAGCGAGTGGTCTGTCTCTCGATCGTTTCTCACCTCTCGCTGGCGCTTCGTGCTTGTTTTTGAAACAGCGTCCCACGAACTACCACTTCCAACGAGATCGCAGTTCCGCGTTCACAACCGCGCCTTCCGGCCATTCGTTACGGCTGAGCGTGATGATGTTGCGGGCGGACTCGATGCCCATGTCTTCCATGCTGCGAGTGTCCGTGCCTGCGAGATGTGGGCTGAGCACAACGTTCTCGACTTGCAGCAACTGGCTGGTCGGCGACAACGGCTCTTGTTGAAAGACATCGAGTCCCGCACCTGACAAATGGCCGGACTTCAATGCGGCGATCAAATCAGTTTCCACAACGAGGCCACCGCGCGAGGTATTGATCAACACGCTTCCTTGCTTCATGCGTGCAAAGAACGATTCGTTGCACAGACCGCGAGTTTGATCGTTGAGCGGACAGTGGATGCTGACGAAGTCCGATCGCTTCAGCAGTTCGTCGAGTTCCACCAACTCGATGCCATGCTTCGTGACGAATTCACGGTCGGGGAACATCTCGTAAGCGATGACTTTCATGCCCATCGCGGCATACCGAATCGCTGTGCTCCGGCCGATGCGTCCTAGTCCGATGATTCCCGCCGTTCGCCCGCGAACAGGAGCGGTCAATTGTTGCGACCAGCGACCCGCTCGAAGATTGCGGTCGTTCAACGCGATGTTTTTTGCCACGGCCAGCAGCAACGCGAGAGCGTGTTCGCCGACACCTTCATGATTGGCAGTCGGTGTGATCGTGAGAGCGATCGTTCGCTCAGTTGCTGCTGGAACATCGACTCGATCAAACCCAACACCGCAGCGAGCAATGACGCGCAGGCTCGGTGACGCTTCAATGACTCGACGAGTCAGATGCTCGCCACCAGCG
>CAIJTL010000534.1 GCA_903823545.1 uncultured Planctomycetaceae bacterium | reverse complement strand
TCGAAGAGGGACTTCCTTTCGACGAGCGTCTCTGCCCAACAACGAGCGGCGGCATCCACGACACAGAAACTCGTCGTGGTCCCACCACCCAAGAGCGTTGTCGTGAAGAAAACAAGGTAAGATCAGTGAACAACCAAGTCGCAGCCCGACTTTGAAACTGGGCTGCGCAATCAATCCACTCCAACCGTCGCCAATTCTTCATTGACCGTGACGATGTCATCGGCCGAGAGTGACATACGATTGTCGGCGTAACCGACCAACAACGCTAAGTCCGCAAGTCGGTTGATACGACGAGGTATCCCGCCGGAAAGCGTCGCGATCTCATCGAGCGATGCTCCATCAAACATTGAACTCCGTGCTCCAGACACTTCCAAGCGGAAGCGGATGTAGCGAGCCACCTCGTCTTGAGACAGCGACTGCAACATCGACCGTGCAATCAGCCGTTCGTCGAAACGGGGCATACGAGTCAATCGAGGCAGCAACAGGCGATCGCCCAACAGAATCAGCGAAAACTCACAATGTGGTGATCGCTGAAAGTTGAGCAACAGTTCCAACGCCTGCAATGTGTCGGGATCGTTAATGAAGTGAGCGTCATCGACCACAATGACCGGATGACGTCCTTGACGAGTGAGTTCGACCAAAATTCGTTCGATCAATTGCAATGACACACTTCGCGGTAACGGCAAATGCTGCTCGCTGACCGCTTCGCCTCCGAGTTGCACAGCGAGATAACTCAGCAAGTCATCAGCTGACATTTGCGGAAAGACGACATGAATCCAAGGGCCAGCGTCGGTTCCTAACTCCTCAGCCAAACGATGCACGACCATCGTCTTGCCTGATCCGGTTGGGCCCACGAGTACCCCTGCACCTTTTCGATTTTCGATAAGGTATCGCAGTTTCCACAAAGCGGCCTGATGAGTTTGGCTGGGGAAGAAGTACGACGGATCGAGCGTATTCTCAAACGGCGGTCGCTCCAAACTCCAGTAGTGCGAGTACATGCTCGGTGTTCCTCAAACTCATCAACACAAAAGGCAATCAAAACTGACCGGACTTTGCACAACCGGATTCTTCGAGTCATCAAGTGACTCTGCAAATTTAGGTCTATCTTCGTCCGCCAAAACTTGACCGAAATCCACTTGCGGGAACAACACCATTGGGCTCGACTTCAATTTGGCCAGTAAGCCAAGCACCACGTTGCCCTGCCCCAGATGACCGATCGACTCCGCTGGCCGGGACCACGTTTGAATCATTCATCACAGGCAAACCCAGCGGTGGTAATCGCGGTGTTGATGTCTCCCACTCTTCAGCATTGGCTGTCACGATTGACTTGTTATCAAAACCATCTTCAAACGCGGCCGGTTCCTGCATCGAACCGTCGCCGGAAGTCATCTGCTCACTCGAACCTTGACCAAATTCGGACATCGCCAATTCATCGTCTTCGATGTCGGTTGATGTGCCCGAACCTCGCATGTTTAGGCCGACCAGACCGGCGATCATCAAGACTCCAACAAGAGTCAGAATGACGCGAACTCGACGCGAACGAAGCATGCCCCAAATTCCGGCCGAGCGTGGCTGATGAGGTTTTCGTGGCGGTGCAACAACCTTCGGAGGCGAGCTACTTCGGCTCGGACGCTTCGACTGACTGGCGCTCGTTGAATTCGATGATGAATTCGATGCGGTATTTGATGACGTAACTAGCGGTGTCTGCACTTCCGCAACGGCAACAGAGTTTGGAGCAGACTCAACTTTAACAGTCTCTGAACTCGTCATCGGTGACGAAGCCGGAGAACTCGCCGAATCAAGTTCAGCCAAGTCCAACCCGCAAGCCACCGACGCCAGAGTGTCAGGCAACGAGCCGAAAGGAGCCGACACGAGCGGCTCCGAGCTATTATTTTCCGAGGAGCAACCTTGCTCCGTTTCCATGCGAGACATGTCGAACTCCAGTTCAGACTTGATATCTCCTCGGAACATCGACCGATCGACGCGGTAAACTTTGACGATTTTGCTGATCAGGCAAAAAGAAAAGGCCCGCACCATCAAGATGCGAGCCGTCTCAGTTCCTCATCACAATTTTTGGTCAGTGGCGTTTTTGCATTCTGCCGTGTTTGCCTAGACCAACAATTCTTTCACCACCCGTGCCCCTTCAACGCCGGTTAACCGCGAGTCGAGTCCTTGGAATTTCACGCTAAAGCGAGAATGGTCAATGCCCAATTGATGAAGCAGTGTGGCGTGGACGTCGTGGACCGACACTCGATTCTCAACCGAGTGATATCCGAATTCGTCGGTCGCACCGAAATTGAAGCCCGGCTTAAATCCCCCTCCAGCAAACCACATCGTGAAGCCAGCGAGGTGATGATCGCGACCGTTCCCTTGCGCCATCGGCGTACGCCCGAATTCCGAACCGAAGACGATGATCGTATCTTTGAGCATGTCACGCTGCTTCAGGTCCGTGATCAACGCGGCGATTCCTTGATCGACTTCCTTCGCCGTGCCGGCTACGTGTTCTTTCACGGCACCATGATGATCCCAGTCGCGGTGATAAAGTTGAATGAAGCGAGTCCCTCTTTCGGCCAGTCGGCGAGCCAGTAGGCAATTTGAGGCGAACGAACCGTCGCCACCCTTCGTGCCGTACAAGTCAAAGATGTGCTGAGGTTCGTTCTTCACGTCCATCAATTCGGGAACGCTCGACTGCATCCGAAACGCGAGTTCGTACTGGCTGACTCGCGTTGCGATTTCGGGATCATCGAACGATTCATTGGCGATCCCATTGAGCGTCTGCACGGCATCAACCACATCGCGCTGCCGCTTCGGCGTCACGCCTTTCGGATTGCCAACGTACAAGACCGGATCGCCGGTGCCTCGGAACTCGACCCCTTGAAATTGTCCCGGCAGAAAACCCGAATGCCACTGTCGCGCGGCGATCGGTTGCTTCTGCCCGAACTTACCGGTCGAGACCATCACCACGAAGCCGGGCAAGCTCTCCGATTCGGCCCCCAGCCCATACAGTAACCATGATCCCATCGCTGGCCGACCAGGAGTCATCGTGCCGGTATTCATGAAGGTGTGAGCCGGATCGTGATTGATCGCATCGGTGAAGAGCGACCGCACGATGCACATGTCGTCGGCACACTTCTCACCGAGATGCGGCCAAATCTCAGCCAGCGACTGTCCCGATTTGCCCCATTGTTTGAAGGGATGTTGCGGCGCGAAGCAATTGAGCTTTTGCCCCTGCAACTGCGCAATCTGCTGTCCCTTCGTGATCGACTCTGGCATCGGCTGGCCATGTAACTCCGCCAATTTTGGCTTGTTATCGAACGTGTCGATATGCGTCATGCCTCCAGCCATGTAGAGCCAGATGACTCGCTTGGCTTTCGGGGCAAAGTGGGTCGGATTCAACACCCCCGTCCACTTTGGAACTTGCTTGCCGGCACTCGTGTCGACCGCAAAACCGTCCTTCGATAACAACGAACTCAGAGCCATCGAACCGAGACTGACACCCGTAGTTTGCAAAAACGATCGGCGAGCTATCTTTGTGGGTAGAGTCATAACTGACCTCTTAGCGGTTGGCCAAAAAATGGAGTGTTCGGAAATCTGAACCAGTGTGGTGGATCAAACCTTCAATCGACAAGCCTCGCAAGCAGCGGCTTCAAACTCTTAGCAACGATCTCTAGCGCCTGATTAGTCCCTTAAGTCCCATCACGCACGCAGCGCCTCCGCAAACCGTTCGATCTGCCAGCTCGAATCCTCCAGTCCCACCGACACGCGCACGAGATACCGTGAGATGCCGCAGCTCTCGACGAACTCAAGTTCGCGATAATGGGCCAGCAGTGTGAACGGGCAGCAGAGCGTGAAGTTGGTGCCGAGGTTCGGCCCCTTCGCGATTTGCAGTGCGTCGTAAAACCGTTCGGTCTTGGCCGCGGCGTCGCGTAACACGACCGAGAACAGCCCACCGAACCCACCTCCCGGACGGAGATGCCGTTCGTAATTCACGCGATCTGTTCTCGCGGGATAAAAGACGTCGGCCACTTCCGGATGCTCGGCGAGAAACTCACACAGTCGCTCCGCGTTGCGATTGATCTGTGGAATCCGCTCGGTGACATCGCGCGAGTTGCGTTCCAGCACGATCGCATCCTCGCAGTAAAAGATGTCTTCGTACTCTTCAGCCAGCAGACTCTTCAGTCGTTCGTAGTAAGGCCGATCGCGATTGAGCACCAGCGAACCGGCCAGCACGTTGCCTCCGCCTGAGAAGTATTTTGTGAGGCTCGTGGCCACGACATCAGCCACCGGCAATGTGTTGAGATTCACACACGCCGACAGTGTGTCATCAATCAACATTGGAAAGTCATGTCGCAAAGAAAGCTCGCTGAGCGCCGACACGTCCGGACTTCCCAGTAGCGGATTCCCCGGCAACTCAACGAACAAGCCGAGCAAACGCTCAGACCCAGCGAGCAGAGCGACTTCCGCGATATCAGACGCCGAGCCGCGCGGGAAGAACACGACCGCTTTTTCCGCCGGACGAATTCGCGAGAGCTGTTGCTGCACCTTCAAATTGTCGACGTAAGGAAATCCAAACTGCACGCTCCGACCTTCCGGCCTCAGCCGTTGAAACAGCCGATACGCCATGAAGATCGCCGCCATCCCAGACGGAAACAGATAAACGTCCTCGACCGAGCAACCCTGCAGCGCGGCAACTCGCTCGCGAATGATTCGTTTGGCCTGTCGTGGTGGATGCGTCTCGCATCCATCTGCTTCATGAGGCTTACCGACATGGATGCGAGACGCATCCTCCACGGTCTCAAGCAGCGACACCGCTTGTCGCGACGGCACGATCTCACCAGCGTGCTGCCAAAACATCTTGGCCGTTTCACGGACGCTATTCGGCATCGCCAGCGCGTAAACGCGATCGTCAAAACATCCAGCAACTCTAACTGTTGCCCCAGTCTCGCGACTCACAAAGTCAGCACACCGCCGAGCGACTCGCTCCGATGGAAACACCATCGCGCATTCTCCGGGTCGAGTCACTTTCCGCTCGCACTCGGCAAACAATCGCAAGGTGTCAGGATGCACGAAGAAGCGAGGATACCCGCACTGCATCGCTCCGATGACAGCTTGGTCTCCTTCCTCGTAACCAACGTTATCGCTCCATCGCGGCAAACAAACCGACACCGCGTGTCGCTCGTGAGGAATCGGCTGACCGAGGTCTTCACCACGCCAGCGACTTACTAACGGCAAAGCTGTCATGAACTCCGGAATCCCTCTTGCCAACTAGTTTCGTGTAATGACTTCGTGCAGGTTCAAAATTGTTCGAGCGATACTCGTCCAAGCGGCGAGTTCTGACTTGTCGAGATCTGTCGGAGCGGATTTCGCACCGACCGAAAGCAACTCGTTCGCGGCTGTTGCGTCGGACTTGTATTCGTCGAGATGCGATTGCAGCAGGCGTTCGAGAACTTCGGCTTCAGCAGGTTTGATGTCGCGTGAGACGGCTCGATGGAACGCGAAACCAAGTCGATCGCGCGCTGTTGAACCACCTTGTCGAATGATCTGCTCGGCAAACGCTCGCGAGGCTTCGACATATGACGGATCGTTGAGTAGTACAAGCGATTGCAGCGGAGTGTTCGATCGGGCTCGATCAGCGGTGCATTCTTCGCGGTTGGGCGCGTCGAACGCCAGCAAGCTCGGATGCAAGTATTGGCGTTGCCAGTGCGTGTAAAGACCTCGTCGATACAGATTCTCGCCCGAGTCGTTCTGCCATTCGCGTGCTGGGAAGTTGAGGTACGCGAAATATCCAGGTGGCTGATACGGCTTAACGCTTTTGCCACCAACCTTCGTTACCAACAATCCGCTGATTGCCAGTGCATTGTCTCGAACCAATTCCGCATCGATTCGGAAGCGGCCTTGTCTCGCGAGCCATCGGTTGTATGGATCGAGTTCGCGTTGTTCGCGACTCGCAACCGACGATTGTCGATACGTGCCACTCATGACGATCGTCTTGATGAGTTGTTTCACGTCCCAATGATTGTCAGCGAACGACGAGGCGAGATGATCAAGCAATTGCGGGTGGCTCGGCCATTCTCCTTGAGCGCCAAGATCATCGAGCTTGCGTGACAGGCCCGCTCCGAAGAACTGCTTCCAGAGCCGATTCACGAAGACGCGAGCGGTCAGCGGGTTCTCTTTTGAGACGATCCACTTCGCAAGATCATGTCGCGTGAGTCGCGTGTCAGACTCGTGGCCGACGCGTCTCGCGTCGGAACTGACGAGAGACGCGTCAGCCACAGCGGTCAACACAGCAGGGAACGCGGGGGTCACTTGCTCGCCGCTTTCGTCCATCCAATTCCCTCGTTTCAAAACTCGAACCATGCGCGGTTGAACGGAGGCCGTGATCAGCGTGCTCGGAATGCGAGCGTCTAAGTCCTTGCGAGCATTCTCTCGGTCGGCGAGGTGCTTACGAGCGCCATCCAAAGTGGGAGCGATCGAACGATAGTAGGCTGCTAGCTCGTTCTTTTGAGCATCGTTTCGTTGATCAGCGGCAATCGCCAACAAGGCCGAAATGTTAGGAGGTGGAGCGTCACCTGCTCGAATTGGTCGAGGCGCTGTCGTCGCAGATAGCCGGAAGCGACCAATTGTGTGCTGAGGATTGTCGAGGTTTTGCAGCAGTGAAATCGTCAGCGATGAACCTTCACCTCCGGCGATATCGCTGACCGTTTCAAACACAGCGACCTGAGGCTGACCAACCTTTTCCATGATGGCCCAGCCCCAAGTTTTTCCTTTTTCGTCACCGTCGATCGCTGCTGCAACTGCCCACTTTTTATATGGGTTGTTCTCAGCCGCTCCGGTTTGTTCGTAGGTGGCTGTCGCGTTTTGAAGTGCGATGTTCTCCTCAATTGTCTCACCCACGACTTGCTTCACCGTGAATTCGCTCAGCACAAAATTGCCGTTGCCTGCTCGGCCGGGCCCTTTCTTCGGCAATGAATCATCAGGCAAGACTTCGAGGCGAAGCGCAGTGATCCCCGTCGGCGGGTTCTTAACAACAAGTGTGTAATTATCCGTCGCAGGGTTCTTCCCGCTCGCCAAAATCGAACCGTCGTCCTTCGCCGTCAGCGTGACTCCTTCGGCAGAGGTGATGCTCTCCGGCTTGAGCAGGGTCCACGCCACTTGAGACTTTTCCCATGCGGCCTGAGCGGCGACGAGTTCAGGCGTTGAAGTCTCCAGGACTTTCTTGGCATCGGCGATCTCTTGATCGAGCATCTTCAACGCGGCTTCTTGATCGGAGTTGGGGACTTTGACGAACGGTCCCCAGTTGCCATCAGCGTTCGCTCCGGAATACAGGCCCCGCTCTTGGATGTCCGCGAAGAACGCTTCGAAGCGATAGAAATCGCGCTGTGTCAGCGGGTCGAACTTGTGGTCATGGCATTCGGCGCAACCGAGCGTGATCCCCAACCATGTGCCGGTCGCATTACGAACTCGCTC
>CAIJTL010000533.1 GCA_903823545.1 uncultured Planctomycetaceae bacterium | reverse complement strand
GACGGGCAAAAGTGCCCGTCCTACATAAAACACGACGTCAACAAACAGCGTTATTTCGGGAGACTGCTATGCTCGGCCTACATCCGATGGAACTCATGATCGTTGGGATTGTCGCTCTGTTGTTGTTCGGCAAACGATTGCCAGAAGTCGCGCGGAGCCTCGGGAAAGGAATCACCGAATTCAAGAAGGGCGTGCAGGGGATCGAGGAGGATTCCGATCGTGCTGCCACTTCAACGTCTCGACCGGCAAGTCGCCCAACGGCCGAAGATCGTCCGGCCGAGGCAACTGCTCCGAAATTTGAACCGCCGAAGTTTGAGCCGAGTGAGCCGAATCAGTAATTGATCAAGCTCGCTCGAACGCAAAGGGGATGACTTCGCGAACGGAGTTTACCCCCAAACAGAGCATGATTAGGCGATCAACTCCCAATGCGACTCCTGCGCACGGCGGAAGGCCGTGCTGCATCGCAGCCAGTAATCGAGTTGGAAGTGGAATCACCTTCTCACTCGCTGCGGCCTCACGTTGAATACGTGATTGCAACTCGGTCGCATCGGTCAGTTCGTGATAGCCGTTGCAAAGCTCGATGCCGTTGACGTACAGCTCGAATCGCTCGGCAACTGCGACGTTTCCTTCGCTTCGAACGCAGGCCAGCGCCGCTTGCGAAGCGGGATAGTCGAAGACGAATGTCGGGCGATCGTGGCCCAGATGTGGTTCAACACGCTCGGCAAGCAAGAGATTCAACCAACCGTCTCGGTCGTCGGTCGGTAGGCTTTCAGGCGCACTGACTCCCAATCGCCTTGCTAACGCGACGATGTCGGAAGTTGATCGAGCCAGGACTTTCGTGCCCGCGTATCGCTCAAATGCTTGGTCGTAAGTTAATCGCTCAAATGGTATCGCCGAGAGCTGAGCGATCAGCGCGGAACGCCGAGTAATATTCTCATCGGAATTGTTCGCAGCATTCTCGGCCTCTGTATTCCGAACTTCTGCATTCGCTAATGAACCGGCTTCGCGAGCAAATTCCACAACGAATCGCTCCACGAAATTCATCTGTTCGACGTGAGTATCACCGACGCGATACCACTCCAACATTGTGAATTCTGGATTATGTAAGCGTCCGAGTTCGCCATGCCGCATGACTTTCCCGAGCTGATAAATGGCATCCGCTCCTACCGCGAGTAACCGCTTCATCGCGAATTCGGGTGAAGTCTGAAGATAGAGCCGCTCGGTCGCCGACCACGGCACGATGAATGGTTCAATGTTCGAGTCGATCACTCGCTCATGTGACATCAACGGCGTATCAACTTCCCAATACCCAGCGTCGTCGAAAAAACGCCGAGTAAACGCGAGTAACTTGGCTCTCGCACGAAGAGCATCTAAGGAAGCGGTTGGTCGAAATTCTTGCGGCAAAATCGTACCTAATCTGTGAGTTAATGAAGTGTCACTCGACGTAAGACAAACAAGCCAGCAACTGCCATAAGCGCGTTCCCGACCCACATAGCCCAAGCGGGATCGACCGTGCCGGTCTTTGACAGGTTCATCCCCAAAAACACGACCGGGTAATACACGAGCACAATTGGGACAAAGCAGATAAAGAAGTTCGTCAAGAATTGTCGCTTCGCTTGCAACACGGCGAATGGGCTACCAACAAGCACAAAGAAAAAACAACTACATGCGAGAGCAAATCGGCTATGCAGCTCTGTTCGCAGGCGGAAGAACTTGAAGCGGTTGTCAAAGAGTTGCAGGTCGTATCCTTGGAATTGACGACCGCCAAGCTGTGAGTAATCTCCGATTGCTAGCGCGAGTGCGGCAGTGATGGCTCGCTCTTGCTGCAACGAACCATGCTTCGTTTCCAGCATCGTCAGCTTCTTTTGAATCTCTCGCACATTGATGTGGCGGTCCTTTGGCTGAGCCTGCCCGATCGAAAGCGGGAAGGAATGTTCCCACTCTTCAATCTTCTGACGTCCTTGTCCGGGAACATCGACCTGCATCCCAATGAATCGAAGCCTAACCTCTCGCTTTTCCAGGTCGAAATCGAGCAATTCCGCTTCTTGAGCACGCGCCGTGATGGCCCGCTTGCTACCGCTGGGAACGTAGCGAAACGTCGGGAGAATCAGTCGCTTGTCGATCACCTCATGGACCGAGATCGTGTTCGAGCCCATGCTGGCCTGATACTCGGTCCCTAATTTGTCGAGCAGCATTTGCTCCATCGCCGCAGTGACCACGCGAAGAATGTTTGATTCCGCCCATGGAATGACTTGATCGGTCAGCAACAGCGAGCAGACACTGACGACCGCACCAAAGAAAAAGGACGGTGCCAGCAAGGCCATTACGCTGATGCCTGCCGCCTTCGCAGCTGTGATTTCCTGATCTCCCGCCATGCGGCCATAAACTACGCAGACACTCAACAACATCGTTGCCGGAATCGTGTAAGGCAACATGCTGGGAATGATGTAAGGAAGAATTTGAAGTGCTTGCAGCGGGCCGAGTCCACTTTCGCTGACTTCGCGAAATACGCCGACAAAAACCAACAGAACCGTCAGGATACTCAAGACGAACGTGAAGACATGCAACAGCTCGCCGAGAATGTAACGCTGCAACAGCCGCATAAAACGACCGAACTCTGTTTCATGGAGGAACGAAGCACTGGCCTAAGCAAAGGCGTATAAGACAGTCCCCGCAAAAGGGTCAAGGTGACTTCACGGCAGAGTCGTAACGCCGCGAAGAGTTTCGCTGACTGCCAACTCCAACATCGCTTTCGGCAATACTCGCCGGTTTTGTGACGGACTTTGAAGGGGCTTCTGGGCAAAGTCCGAAAACTTAGTCAGCGCTTTGGCTCATAGATTCTTTTCCATGTCTCTTCCAGAAGGCGTCTTGCTCATGGACCTTTTCCAAAATTTCACGGAAGACCAAATTGCGTTGATGGGATGCTTCGTCGCGTTAGTAGCTTCGGCATCTTTGATGTACGTCAGTGTTTTTCTCAATCGCTCGCAGCTTAAAAGCAATGATTCAGGTGCGTTGAGTGAGACGCTTCCCATTTCGGTTCGCGACGAGCGAGCCGACGTAGAAACTTCACACCGCAAGGTGGCCTGATTGGAAGGAGGCGCGTCATGCGTCCTATGTGGAAAACGTTGTCGGTCTTGGCTGTATTGGGCTTCGGATACGTTCTCGGAACGACTCATGCTTTGTCTCCACGTCCGTTGGGAGCTCAAGCGGGGGATGCCGCTGGACCGTCACCAGAAGCCACCAAGAAAGTGTCAGAGGCCTTCAACGCGTTGAAAGCAGCCGCTGAAACACTGGAGCAAGAAAACCTCTACGTCTCGGCGACACCTAACCTCAACGTCTTTTCGATTGCTGCAGGCGGCATCAACGCTGTTCAAGATCTTGAAGATGGACGAGGCGTTGACCCGGAAACTTTCGCCGCGCTTTACGCCGGCGAAGGAAAGCCCGAAGTCAAAGAGCATCTTGACAACGACGACCAAGGGCGACTGACCTACAAGGGAAAAGTCATCCGCATCTATCCGAAGCAGCGAATGAAGAAGATTTATCAAGAGCGGCTGAAGTTCACGACGGCTCCGAAGAAGTCGTAAGCTCACGCGGTTGGCTCACTCGCATCAAGATGTAAAGCGTCGCGAACATCGCAAGTGGCACGAGACTGAAACCTGGCACCGTTCGATAAAGCGGTGCCAGCATCGTCAGCCCGTAAAGCAACGCTGCAGGCCAGACGGGAACATCACCAGGACTCTGGCAGTGCATCACCAGCACATGGACCATCGGAATCATGAGCAGGGTTAAGTCGTAGATCAGCAAATGCGGGATCACGAGCAAAATCATCAGGATTGCCGCAGATTCTTCGATTCGATGATTGACAATCGGAGAGCGAAAGATGCGGAATGCTCCCCAACTTGCGAAGATGGAAGCAAGTAGTGAGAGGCCGCGACACAGCCAAATCTGTTCGCCCCCGATTAGCCCCTGAAAGATGCCGAGAAACGCCTGCTGATACTCTGGATCGAATTGATACAGCGACGATAGCCGGGAATAGATGCTCGCTCCCACAAAGTAGTCGCGCCAGATGCTCGGCCCCAGGACGATTGCGACGACCGCCGCTTGGCTCATAAACCCCACAAGCAGTCCCACCAAAGTGCGCCATGACTGTCGCAACAACAGCCACAGAACTGCGGCAGCCGCAAATTGTGGCTTCAATGTCAGTAATGAGAGCCACAATCCGGCCGTGAAGTCTTGGCCGCTACGTCGCCAGCGAAAACAGGCCATGAAACTTAACGTCCACAGCCAACTGAATTGGCAGTGCCACAACATCACGATCGCGGAATGAAATCCGAGAACCCCCAGCCAGCTCGCCAATCGCCACTCAGCGGGGGGACCTAGATCGCGAATGATCCAGCGTGCCACAAAGACGTATCCGCCCACAGTCCAAAGCCAGCCACAGCACACAAAGAGGTCATAGGGTAGCCTCGCTGGCAGCGACACGACGAGCGCCAAGGTCGGTGGATACAAGGAGAAGTACGGCGGATTCTGATCTCGATTTGCATCCGTCAGTGGGTGCAATTCGTACTGCTTTTGCGTGAAGAATTCGTGGTCGTAGAGGTGCTGACTTTCTCCGTTGGCCACCATGCGACCGCTGATAAAGAACTGTTACAGGTCTCGGCCACGTACAAATCCCAAGCGATTCTGCATGCCCGGAACAGTGACCGCATACAGAAAGATCGAAATCTGTAGCAGCAAGCAAACGCCGCATAAAAACGTCACGCGGCTGCGTGTCAGTTGAACTTGGAGCCATTGATCGATGCGACTGCCAGACACGTTCATCATTGACTCTATTCATGAAACGATGCTTCAAATCAGTGTGACACGCACTCATCTCGAACCACGATCGGCCGCCAGCAATCGCGTATTTGATTCCAGAGTCGGTGTCTTCGAAGTGTTGCGCCGAATCGAATACTGCCAATGTGCGGCGGAGTCCCCTTCAATTCGCAGAATCACTGATGCGGCGTTGTTCGATGGCAATTCAACGACGGTGAAGGCGGTCCCTCGAATCGTGAGTGCCACATCAGCGTCACCGACAATAGGATTTTGTCGGCACAATTTGGTTGGTTGAACGACGCGGCCTCCGCCCTGTTTGCCGTCTGGCTGGCTGCCATTTTCGTCAACGAGTGAAACGCTCCATTGTCGAAACAAATCCTCGAAGCGCTCTTTCGTCGCTTGTTCAATGCTGCGACATCCAGCCTCGGACGATTGTGCAAGCCGACGGCAAAATTCGTAACCTTGCCTCTCAGCACACCACTTGAAAAAGAGCACTGTCGCACCACGGCAACCGGGATCACGCCACAAACCGGCTCGGTAGTAATCCGGAATCACCAGCGGATGTTGCGACGGTTTGTCCAAGAATGTCGCGATTCGTTCTCCGGAATTCGTGTCTGTCGGCTCGGCGAGATGTGCGAGCCCCTCGCTGACCCAATCTTGTTCGTCTCCAAGTCTCGTCGGTTGAAACCGAACTCGCTGGCTAATGCAGGCGGCATGAGCGATCTCGTGAGATAATAAATCTCGTAAAGCCGCACTACAGGGCAACGCCGAATTCAACAGCAGCATGTCGCACTGATTTCCAAGCGGCGGTGCGACATCGCGACGAAAGTCCGTATTGCGAACCATACCATTGATTGAAACTCGCCCTCCTTGCAGACGACTCAACCACGGGCTGATAACGATCGCAAATCGACCATCGTGATCAACGTCAACGAGAGTTCCGAACTGTGCTTCGACGCGCGGCAAGACATCGGCTTCGAGGAGATGAATGAGGTCGCGAACTTGAGAATCGCGGATTCCGTTTGTTCCCAACTGTTGGTCCACAAATATACGAACTCGACTCCCTTCGCCGACGCATTGAGCAGTCATTCGCGCGTATTGCTTAGGATCGTTCAATTCGCCGTCCGTGACGTGGATGAAGAAATCGCGAGTATCTCCCAAAGCCACGGCACGATTTGAGGCCGCATCGTCCATTGCTGAAGCCGCTGCTATTCGATCAAAACATTCGACAGTCAGTGGCAAAGTCCGTAGTAAAGGCGACTCGCCAGTGGCTTCATCGGAAAAACTAAGCAGGCGAACCGTCTGTTCGACGTCCCTGAGTTGACCGGCAAGATCATCGTCTCTTGTGAACTTGATTCGGACTTCATGAGCTTCGCTCGCGTCCGCCAAGCAGCCAATGACCAACATGTAACTTCCGCTCCCCGATGGAAGCCGACAAAACCCCCTTCCGGCGGATGACTCGAGGCGATACCAACCGTTAGGAGTCAACATCGGTTGTACTGGGTCAGGGACGAAGGCCGTTCTTGCGATCTGGCCAACGATAGCGGTGCATAATGCGACCATCAGGACCACAACGAATCGACGAGAAAACGGAGGAGCGGCGATCACTCGAAAATTCCCACATTCGTTACCCGTTGCGTGTGCTAGGTCGCATTCTTTAAGAGGCCGCAATACCCCAATTAAAGCCACGAAACCTGAGTCGAATAAGCAGTCATCCATACTGAAACTGCGGGCTGCCGGCTTTGTAAAACGCTTTCTGCACGTTCGACCGATGAGTCATCGGGCCGCGACAGTCGGTAAATTCAGGCGAATCGGAACAGTTTGAGACGTCGCATTGTTTGGTTCGTGCTCAACGTCAGTTTCATGCCTGCCACGCCGGTTGATCGGGGATTGCGAGCCTCAAGCTGGCAACTCGGGGTAAATTGGGGCCGTTTGAGAATCTCGGCAAAAAAAGGATCGTGAGCGTCCGACTGTCTATGTAGAATGCGGCACACCTCCGTCAGGGAGAAAGTCCGTTCGGACGTCATGCCGCTCATCGCATACCGGGAGTGTTCCATGTCAAAGTCATCGCAATTGTTCGCTCGTGTTGTGCTCGGCTCGTGCCTCAGCGTTTTACCGCTGGGCGTTTCTTTCTCAGCGAATCCCGTGGCTGCGACTGTGCCAGCCAACGGTGAGATACTGAAGTACGAAGCTCCCTCCGGCGAGACGTATCTCGCTATTAGCTTGCGCGCGAAAGAACTGCCTGCCGCGAAGACCGTGCGCCATCACGTCGTGTTGATGGACACGTCGGCTAGCCAATTCGGCGAGCATCGCACGCAAGGGTTTGCAGTGTTGCAAGCGTTCTTGGACGGCCTGCCGAACGACGATCAAGTGAGCCTGTTTGCCGTTGACGTTAAAGCTGTGCGACTCACTCCAGAGTTTGTTCCTGCCAATTGCAAATCGGTTCGTGATGCTGTCACTACTTTAAAAGAACGAGCCCCGCTCGGTGCCACGAACTTTCAAGCGGCGCTCGACACTGCCCTCAGCGCTGTCCCCAAAGATGGGACTGCGACCGTGCTGTATATCGGTGATGGAATGAGTTCCGTGAATCTGCTCGGTGCTGACACCGTTCGCCAGTCGCTCACTGAATTGCGTCAACGACACGTTTCGTTTTCGAGCTACGCAGTTGGCCCACGACAGGATTTGCGATTGCTTGGCGTGATGGCTCAGTACTCGGGCGGTGTCGTCATGGTTGATGGTGGCCGTGATACGAAATCGACAAACAATGATGCAGCGACCGCAGGCAAGCAGTTGGCAAATGCCGCATCGTCATCGGTCTTCTATCCAGAGAAGTTTGAAGTTGCCGGTTCTGATTTGACGTTCGCAGCAACGGAAGCACTGCCGCTGCGAACTGACCGTGAAACCATCGTTCTCGCGAAAGGTAACCTTTCCAAAGACACGACGTTTACGGCAACGGGCAGGTCATCAGACCGCCCATTGACCATGACTTGGACCTCTGCAGAACTTGTTTCACAAAAAGGAAGTTCATTCCTGGCGACAGCTTTCAATCAAGCCAACAAAGATCGCGGATTGGTTCCATACGCAGGCAAAGATCTCTTAGTCACTGCGTGGAATGAATTTGATCAACGAGTTGATTGGCTCACCAATCAAGGAAACCAAGCCGCGGCACGTAAGCAATTTCATGACGCCGAGAAAATTGGTGCAGCGATTCAAGAACTTGATCCTGAGAACGCACAAGGTCGGCTCTTGGCGACTGGCAGCTCGCGTCTGAAGGTTAAGACCGTCAGCTTGAAACAAGAGAAGGCTGAGGAACAAGACGAAAAGCCAACAGTGAAGGACGACAGTCTCTTGAACAAAGAGGAGTTCTCGCTCGATGCCGCGACGGGAAAAAGTTTGATTCTCGACGAGGTCGCACGCCAACAAGTGATCGGTGAAAAACTGAAACTCGAAGTTTCACGTGCGATTCAAGACGCACGTGCGCTTGCAAAG
>CAIJTL010000532.1 GCA_903823545.1 uncultured Planctomycetaceae bacterium | reverse complement strand
GACGCCGACGATCGAGACGCCCGCTTGTTGGAAGTCGTTCGCGCGCGGTGCGAATTTTTGGAGTTGCTCGACGCAATGCAGACAGCCCGCTCCGAGGTAGAAGATCACGACGACCGGCTTCCCTCGATAGTCCGTTAATGACAAAGTCTTTTCGCCGGGAGCGGGCAAGCTGAAGTCGATCGCGGGTGATGGCGACCAACGAAAGGGGCCGAGTGAATCAAGTACCGGACGTTCGCCGACGTCGGTGCTCGGTGCCGCTGGCGTGCGCCAGTCATCCGGCCAACTTTGAGCTTTCGCCAACGATGCGAGCCGCGACAACACCGGCGAATCGAGATCCGCGTGTCCGGCGACCGTTCGGAGTTTTGCAAACGCGGCCTTCGCTTCGTCGAGCTTATTCATCAGACGGAGCAAATCGACTTGCACCGCCAGCGGCACGACTTCGGTCTCGTTTGATTTCGCGAACGAGTTGATTGTCTCCAAACATTTGTCGTGCTGACCGGACAAGAATTGATATCGCGCCAGTCGTTGCTTCGGCGTTTCGTGAGCCTTGTTGAATTGTTCGCGGGCTTTCTCAGCATCACCGCGGGCCAGCAACATCACGCCACGCAATTCTGCTTGAGCGTTCTCGACCGGCTTGATGGCTTCGCGCGATTTCTTCAGGGCGTCCTCTTTCGCCTTCGCGATGTCGGCTTCGTTCTTCTTTTCATCGCGAGCTTTCTTCTCCGCTTCAGCGCCGTCGGCCTGAGCTTTCTCTTCCAGCTTCACCGCAATCGCCTCCAAGTCTTTGAGACGCTCTTCAACCAGCGGGAATTCACCACGGTGATAATGCGCCACGCCCAGTAATCGGAGTCGCTTGGTCTTCTCCGCCGGTTCATCGGGCGAGTCCAGATACATCGTGGCCGATAACGTGACCGCATCGTCCCACAATTCAAAATTCTCGATGGCCTGCATCAGCCGTTCGCGACCGTTCTTAGCACTCCCTTTAATCTGGGTGTTGAACTTCGGATGCCGTGGGAGTTCCAACAAGTTCTTGGCGAGGTCCAGCGCTGTCTTGTGTCGACCCAGGTTGATCAAGTTGCGAACGAGCCACTCTTGGTTGTGCGCGTAATTGTGAATCTGATCGGGAAGGACTCGGTCACGCATCATGTGAGCGTGGTCGGTTCGCCCGGAGGCTTCTTGTTGCCAAGCCGCGTCAGTCCAGCGTTTCAATTCAGAGTACGTGTGCCCCGGCATGTGCCACATGTGAGCGATCTTCGGCGACGCTTGCCCCGCTCGTGCGGCGGATTCCAACGCCTTCTCAGACTTGTTGTGATCCCACAAATGAATGCGGTAGTGATGGGCCGGGTGCATCGGCTGTTTTTGAAAAATCTCGCCGATCAACGCATCGACGGCAAAACGGCTCGTGATCGGAACAGTGCCGTTGCTCTGCCAGATGAAGACCGCCAAGAACGCTTTCGCTTCGATGTCGTCAGGAAATTCCAGCAGGACTTTTTCGAGACCGCTGATATAGGCTTTGCGACGCTCTTCTTCTTTTCGCTTGTCCTCTTTGAGGTAGTCCGCCATCGCGTCGATGAAAAGCTG
>CAIJTL010000531.1 GCA_903823545.1 uncultured Planctomycetaceae bacterium | reverse complement strand
CAAGAACACGAAAGCCAAGAAAATTCTGATCGATCATCACGTCAGCTCGGATGACCTGGGGGCGTTGGAGTTCAAAGACACAACCGCAGAGGCGACCGGCACGCTGATCTTTTCACTGTTTCGCTTCTTCAATGCACCGATTACCCCTGAAGCGGCATCGGCTTTGTTCTGTGCGATTGCCACAGACACCGGTTGGTTTCGCTTTCCATCGACGAACTCAAACACCTATCGCATCATTGGCGACTTGATGGACGCCGGAGCGAACCCGAACTTCCTTTATCAGCGACTTTACGAGCAAGCCTCAATTGCTCGCACACGGTTAGTTGGCAAAATCCTTTGTGGAGTGCAGCTCGATTGCGACGGACAGCTTGCCTACGTGTCGGTGATGCAGCAAGACTTCGCGGATACAGGGGCCGTTGCTGCTGACACAGAAGACCTCGTCAACGAATGCCTGAAGATTGTCGGAACCAAGGCCGCCTTCATTGCGATTGAGCAGCCGACGAAATCTGTGAAAGTCAGCTTCCGAAGCCGCTTGGGTGTGAACGTGGCCGAAGTCGCCGAACGGTTTGGTGGCGGCGGGCACAAACAGGCTGCGGGAGCCATCATTCCTGGTGCTCTGCCGAACGCCATTAGCCAAGTGCTCGCCGCGATGAAAGCCGCCCTTCCCAAGTAAGAACGACAACAATCAGAAGCCCCCGTTTGGACTGACCTACCCCCCGTTTACCCTGCCAATGACCTCCCAGCGTTTAACGATCAATAACCCTTTTAATTGCCGACGAATTCGTGGTTCTTGGTGTTTTTCACCGATCAATCAGCGGAGTTAGCCATGTCACAATCTCAATCTCAATCTGATCTCAATCACAGTGAATCTTATCCCGAAGGGCGTCGTGGCTTCATGGCTCACGTCCTGGCTGCTGCGATTGGCGGTTTTGTGGGACTTGTCCCGTTTGCATCAGGACTCGCCTTCTTTCTTGATCCGCTGATTCGTAAACGCAAAGGTGGCAGCGGCGATGGATTCGTCAAGCTGCCGATCACGGTCGAGGCGTTGGAGATCAACGGCGAACCGCAGTTGGTGAAAATCATTATGGACAAGGTCGATGCGTGGAATACGTATCGCAATCAACCGGTCGGAGCGGTCTATTTGCGCCGCGTCGCTTCTGACAAAGTGATCGTGTTCAATCAACGCTGCCCGCATCTCGGTTGTGCGGTGGACTACAAGCCGGCGGAAAAGAACTACTTCTGCCCCTGCCATACCAGCGCGTTCGGTCTGGACGGTGTCAAACAGAACGACATCCCGCCGCGTGGCCTCGATGAATTGGAAGTTTCAATCCGCAACAACACTGAAGTGTGGGTCAAGTTCCAAAACTTCCGAGCGACGACGCCAGACAAGATTCCGGTGGCCTAATCACGTAGCACAGGCCGTTGCCCGTGCCTTCTCAAGACAACCATCACAGGCGAGCCGCCTGTGTTACGTTTGACAAATTCTCGTAATCACGAGCACGCATCATGAACGCACTTGTTAATTGGATCGACGACCGCACGGGTTTGAAGAAGCTGATGCACGAAGCGCTTTACGAGCACATTCCTGGCGGTGCTCGCTGGCGATACGTGTGGGGCAGCACGCTGGTCTACACCTTCACCATTCAGGTCATTACCGGAATCTTTCTGGCGACTGCTTACAGTCCCAGCACAACGACCGCTTGGGAGAGCGTGTATCACATTCAGAACCACATGCAGTTTGGCTGGCTGGTTCGCGGACTGCATCACTTCTCTGCACAAGCCATGACGGTACTGCTGGCGATTCACTTGATGCAGGTGGTGATTGACGGTGCCTATAAAGCACCTCGCGAAGTTAACTTCTGGCTTGGTTTGATTCTGATGCAGATCGTGTTGGGGCTGGGCCTGACTGGCTACTTGTTGCCGTGGGATCAGAAGGGCTATTACGCAACACAAGTCTCAACCGAGATCATGGGGGCGACGCCGGTCGTTGGTCCGCAACTGCAACAACTCGCTCAAGGCGGTCCTCAGTATGGGCACCACACGCTGACTCGTTTCTTTGCGATGCATGTGATGATTCTGCCTGCGACCCTCGTTGCATTTCTGGTTCTGCATATCGCCGTCTTTCGCCGACACGGCATCACTGTTCCGGATCCTGACCGAGCTCCCGGTGTCGCGTTCTGGCCGGACCAAGTCCTCAAAGATGCGGTCGCTTGCTTGGTTGTATTGGCGACGGTACTTGGTTTGACCTACTTCAAAGGTGCCGAATTGAGCGCACCGGCTGATCCATCCGAGGCTTTCTCTGCCGCGCGTCCGGAGTGGTACTTCCTGTTCCTCTTCCAGTTCCTGCGATTTGAGTGGGTTGAACATCAAGGTCTCGCGTTCGGAGCGATTTATCTTCCCGGTTTGCTGATGCTGATCCTGACCGCGATGCCGATCTTCGGGCGTTGGAAACTCGGCCATTGGTTCAACATCGCATTCATGATGGCCATGATGGTTGGGATCATTGGGCTCACGGGCTTGGCATTGAAGAACGACGCGAAGGACCCTGATTTCCAAGCAGCAGTCAAGCAAGCCCACGATGATTCGGAACGGATCAAAGTCCTTGCCGAACGTCCTGATGGCATCCCTTTAGAGGGGGCTGTCTCGTTGTTGCGAAACGATCCGCTGACGCAAGGTCCGCGACTGTTCGCTCGCAACTGTGCCCCGTGCCATCGTTATGACGGACATGATGGGACTGGCCGCGAAGTGGCCAAGATTGTCACGAAAGATGGAGTGAAAGTGCGAGAGTTGGAGCAGGCGACTGCGACTGACCTCGGCAAGTTTGGGACGCAAGAGTGGCTCAAGGGTGTCATCACCGATTATGCCAAGACGTTTGCTCCGTTGAGCAACGCTGGTGAGAAAGTCAAAAAGCATTTCGTGGATGACAGCGAAATGGCGGACTGGTCGAAGTCACACGCTCAACATTGGCGTGTTGGTGAAAATGAGAAGAGCCTTGATGACCTGACTGCGTTCTTACAGGCTCAAGGTGGTCGAGTTTCACCGAAGCCAAATCTTGATGAAGCGGCGGTCAAGCGAGGTCGTGAGATTTTCACGTCTGGCAAGCTCGCCGTCGGCCAGATTGAAAGCAAATGCACCGACTGCCACAGCCTCAAACCGCGCGGTGAAGAAACGGTTCTCGGCGAGAGTGGAACTGCACCAACTCTGACCGGTTACGCCGGTGCCGATTGGTTGCGCGACTTCCTCAAGAACCCCGGCCACGCTCAGTTCTACGGCGAGAACAATGCGATGCCCGCATTCGGCGATCGACTCAGCGAGAAAGAGCTCGGGCTGCTTGTTCGCTGGATGGTGGGTGATTTCGAGTAGTTGAAACATCCCGACCGTCAACGCCAATTGGTTTGTCATTGGTGTTGGGTGTCATGCAAGCTAAGCTCGGAACTGTGGGCAATGAGAACCGCGGAGAAGAGGTCATGGTCGTCACCGTTGATGAGATAAAATCGGATATTGAAGGTGTTCTTGGACGACTCATTGAATCTGGTGACGCTGTGGAGTTCGAGGCCAACGGTAAGCGATGGCAGATCGTTGCCAAGCCTGCGGTGGATAAGTTGAGCCGCCTTGTCCCGCGTCCTGGTTTGATAGTTGGCGACCCAGAAGATCTCGTGCATATCGATTGGTCGGAGTATTGGAATGCCGATCTACCTTGATACGCACATCGTTATTTGGTTGGCTGGCGGAGAGTCTTCGCGGCTCAGTGAGCCAGTTCGGCAGTTGATTCGGAATT
>CAIJTL010000530.1 GCA_903823545.1 uncultured Planctomycetaceae bacterium | reverse complement strand
CCCGGTTTTCAAACAAGAACAGCCACTGAAGATCGTCGCCAACGCCGTGAATTGGCTGGGATCGAATCTGAATAAGAAGCAGTGATGGAGGATGGGCACTCTTGCCCGTCTTTTGTGGCGTCGATTTTGAAAGCGGACGGGCAAGAGTGCCCATCCTCCAATCAGGTCACACGGAGTTCGAATTCATGCGCCGCCACACATTGGTTCGAGTCTTCGCCCTCTTGGCGTTTCTCTGGTGCGGCATCGCCACAGCCGAAGACGCCCAGACGCCAGCCGGACAGCGGGTCTTCTACACCGGCCACAGCTTTCACATGTTCGTCCCTTCGCACATCGATCAGCTTGTGAAGTCCACCAAAATTCAAGGACACAAGCAAGTCGGTGCGCAAGGCATCGGCGGTTCGCGAGTCATTCAGCACTGGGAAGTGGCCGACGACAAGAACAAAGCCAAGTCCGCGCTCGTTAGTGGTGAAGTCGATGTCTTCACGATGTCTGCACATTTGGCAATTCCCGACGACGGCATCACGAACTTCACCGAACTCGGCTTGAAACACAATCCGAACCTGCGCCTGCTCGTTCAAGGTTCGTGGTATCCGTTCGATGTACCGCGAGGCTCTCCCGGCTTCATCACAGACAATGCACAGCGAGACAACGCAAAGATTGAAGACCTGCAAGCGGCGGTCAATGATTGGCGAATCAAGCTGGAAGCTCAGGTCGATGACCTCAACAAAAGGCATGGCAAGCGAGCTGTCTACATCGTTCCCGTCGGCGACGCTGTTGTGAAACTGCGA
Organism: uncultured Planctomycetaceae bacterium; assembly: GCA_903823545.1. Lineage (GTDB taxonomy): Bacteria > Planctomycetota > Planctomycetia > Planctomycetales > Planctomycetaceae > SXKJ01. The sequence continues at coordinate 1,509 of CAIJTL010000530.1, read as the reverse complement.
GCCATGATCGTGGAGGGCAAGTTTCCCGGCATCGCGAATCAATCAAAACTGTTCCGCGATCCGATCGGTCATGGCAACGGCCAAGTGATGGCACTCGCGTCGTACTGCAACTTCGCAGTCATCTATCAAATCAGCCCCGTCGGCCTGAAACTTGCCGAACGCGGAGTGGACGACGCTCAACACGCGATCTTGCAGCAGATCGCCTGGGAAACAGTTTCGAAGTATCCGTATGCAGGAATCACCAAAGACGCGCAAGCCAACCAATCGCCACAAGGACCGCGTCGTGGAGAACTGCGCGAACCTCGTGGAGCGATTGCGCTGCAACCGGATGATGTGCCGGCGTTCTCAGAGCCGCCTGCGGGATTCGATCGGAAGCGAGACAGCATCCCGCAGGGCAAGCTGGAGATGATCGAGTACGACTCGAAGACTGTCGGCACGAAACGCAAGATGCAGGTCTACACTCCGCCCGGTTATTCGGCAGAGAATTCGACAGCAGAGAAGAAGTATCCCGTTCTCTACTTGTTGCACGGCATCGGCGGCGATGAGACGGAGTGGCAACGCTTCGCTCAGCCGGACGTGTTGCTCGACAACCTCATTGCCGATGGGAAGGCGGTCCCGATGATCGTCGTGATGCCGAACGGTCGAGCTCAAAAGAATGACCGCGCCGAAGGAGATGTTTTCAAATCAGCTCCAGCCTTCGCGAGGTTTGAACGCGATCTGCTCGATGACGTCATTCCGGCGATTGAATCTCGCTACAGCACTTTGACTGACCACGAGCACCGCGCACTGGCGGGACTCTCAATGGGTGGCGGCCAATCGCTGAACTTCGGACTGGCTCATCTCGACACATTTGCCTGGGTCGGCGGTTTCTCCTCCGCCCCGAACACCAAGAAGTCTACGGAACTCGTCCCCGACCCAGCAGCAGCGACGAAGTTGAAACTCCTCTGGCTTTCATGCGGAACGAAAGACAGCCTCTTCGGCATCAGCCAAGGTTTCCACGCCTTCCTGAAACAGAAGGAAGTTCCCCACGTCTGGCATGTCACCACTCGCGGCCACGATGCGCCGGAATGGAAGCAGGCGCTGTACTATTTCGTGCAAAAGGTTTTTCAAAAATAGAGCAGACTCTAACCTGCCGACGTCTCAGGTTTTCATGGCAGGAAGACACCCGCCGTACCTACCTAATCAGCTTCCATACATTCGGAGTCAGTTCATGAAGCTCTTCAAGTGCTGTTTCGTCATGCTCTGTATCATGCTTTCCTCTGAAGTCGTTCGAGCGCAGGAGAAAGAGCATCCCGATCGAGTGGTTCACGAAGGTGTGCCGCAGGGGAAATTGACCTCGGGGCAATTCACGGACAGCAAGATCTATCCGGGGACGAAGCGCGACTTCAGCGTTTATGTCCCGGCTCAATACAAGGCCGACGAACCGGCAGCGCTCATGGTCTTCATGGATGGGGGCGGGTACTCGAACGTGAAGGGCGGGTTCCGAGTTCCGACCGTCTTCGACAACCT
>CAIJTL010000529.1 GCA_903823545.1 uncultured Planctomycetaceae bacterium | reverse complement strand
TTTGAATCGCGAAGCCGCCGCAACGGCGAGCAAGCTGACGATGGGTGAACTCAAAGAGTTCTTGGTCACTCAAGACGAGGTGGCGATCAAGAAGCTGATGCCTGGTTTGGCCAGCGATGTCATCGGGTGCGTCGTGAAGCTGATGAGCAACGCAGAGCTCATTGCCGTCGGCGCGAAGATTTTCAATTCGTTGCCTGGGAGTCGTATCGGAGCGAAGGGCTATCTTGGTGCGAGGATTCAGCCCAATTCGCCGACGGACAATGTGGAAGACATTCGTTGGCAGGTGCTGGATGGCTTTGCCTATGCGGTCGGTGATGTGCTGCTGGGGACGAATCCGGTTTCGAGCGATCCCAATTCGGTCCATGCGGTCGAAGTGACGCTGCAAGACGTGTTGGTCACGTTTGGAATTCAAGACGTCCTGCCGCATTGCGTGTTGGCTCACATCGACGTGCAGGCGGAAGTCGAGACGAAGTGGCCCGGTAGCACGGCGCTCTGGTTCCAAAGTATTGCTGGAAGTGATTCGGCCAATGCGACCTTCGATCTCAGCTTGGAGAAAATGCTGAAGTACACAACGCAACGGACGGGGAAGTTCGGCCTGTATTTTGAGACGGGACAAGGAGCCGATTTCACAAACGGTCATAGTCACGGTTACGACATGGTTCTGCATGAGGCTCGCAAGTACGGATTTGCGCGAGCACTGACACAGCAATTGGCTGCCGCTCAGGCTCAAGCGGGCAGTCCACATCAACCTTGGGTCCACGTGAATGACGTTGCGGGCTTCATTGGCCCCGAAGTCTTTCGGACGCGCGAGCAGCTTGTGCGATGTTGCTTGGAAGACATCGTCATGGGCAAGCTACACGGGTTGTGCATCGGCTTGGATGTCTGCTCGACGTTGCACATGGAGGTTTCGCTAGATGATCTCGACTGGTGTTTGGAATCAGTCATGCCGGCGAATCCGGCGTATCTGATGGCACTGCCAACGAAGATCGATCCGATGCTCGGTTATCTGACCACTGGCTATCAAGATCACGTGCGATTGCGGGAGAAGTTTGGCTATCGAGTCAACGATCGCATGTGGCAATTCTTCCAATCGCTCGAAGTGATCGACGCCAATGGTCAACCGACAAGCCACTTTGGCGATCCGGTGTGGGTCTATCTGAAGTACCGTCGCAAGAAGGGGGACGCTCGGCCCGACGCGGAGGTGATGGCCGAAGGACGTCAACAATTGGCTGAGGTTCGGTCGCGTGGTCTATTCGTGGCGTCGGGCTTCGGTGCGAAATCCTCGCAATTAGAGGCCAGCACAGATCGAGATATCCGCAGGATTTATTCCGACGCGAAGGAGTGCTTGTGGACTGAACTCAAGCCCGACTTCATCGCCCATTCGCCGAATGTCATACCCATGACAACTCAGTCCGCCGATCGTACGGACTACATTCTGCACCCCGAATCCGGCGAAAAGCTGAGCGATGGATCGGTCCAAGTGATTGATCAGCTTCGAAAACAACACGACGGACGCTTTGACGTTCAAGTCTTGGTCTCGGACGGATTGAACGCACTGGCGATCATGGACTCAGGACACTTGCAACCGTTCCTCAAGGAACTACGCGAGCAGTTGTTGAAGCACGGTTATCAGCCCGCTCCGGAAGTGCTCATGATGACGTCTGGCCGTGTTCGTGCGGGGTATCGCATCGGCGAGCAGCTTTTTGCTAAACAAGTCGGTCGACGCGTCTTGATTCACGTCATCGGCGAACGCCCCGGAACCGGCCACCACACGTTCTCGGTCTATCTCACCGCAACTCAAGGGGCCGTTTGGAGCACGCCGGGAAAGGTTGACCATAATCTGACCAAGGTTGTTTCCGGTATTGCCGTTACCGCAATGCCCCCCGTCGCCGCCGCAGATGAGACCGTTCGTCTCTTAAACGGACTCAAGATTTGACCGGCGTCGAAGGAGTACAATGCTTGGCAGGCAATGACGCGGCGCTCTTGTAACGTGTTGTTTCGCGTCAGACTGCGACCGCTGTTTGTCATCGTATATGTTGCGACGATCTCGCCGTGTTGAACCTGAGTGTATTGAAGGAGGGGATCATGTTTTGGCTTCGTCTTTTGGTTGGTGTGATTCTGGCCTCAATGTTGGTAACGCCGATCGAGGCTGCTCCGCCGAATGTGGAGGTTTCCACAAACAAATCTCAGCCAGAGATCACCGCCACATTCTCAATCATTGCGGTCGATCCTGAGAATCATGTCTGTGGTGCGGCGGTGGCCAGCAAGTATCCGGCGGTGGGCAAGGTGGTTCCTTATGTTCGAGCGGATGTCGGAGCTTTCTGCACTCAACATCATCACGTACCGAAATGGGGCGAGCCGGCGCTCGATATGTTGCAGCAAGGGAAGCGGCCCGACGGGGTCCTCTTTGAATTGCTCAAAGAGGACAAAGACGCCGAACTGCGGCAACTGGCGATCATCGACATGCAAGGTCGAGCGGCCGTCCATAACCCGACGACGGCTCCCGCTGGTAGCCGTTATTGGGGCGCGATGACCGGTCGCTTTTATTGTTGCCAAGGGAACACGCTGGCGGGACGCGAGGTCGTGGTCGCAATGGCGACTGCTTACGAAGAGACTGAAGGGAGCTTGGCCGATCGGCTGATGGCCGCTCTCATCGCAGCCGACTGTGCCGGAGGTGACCATCGTGGACGCCTCGCCGCAGGCATTCGCGTCGCGAAGAAGGGCGTCGAAGGAGATTGGCTCACGCTACACGTCGACAAGAGCGACGATGCAGTCGTCGAACTCGCACAAAAGTATTCCCAACTGAAACACGACGCCAAAGGAACATGGCGTGGCGGGCAACTGCCGTTTCAAAACCCTTGTCCGAACCGCCCGAAGACAAATGCACCAGCAAAGAATTAGGTCATCGAAAGTGTTTTGACAGAATGTCATGCACACTTAATGCTGTGGTCGGTGGTCATTTCTCGGTGATCTCAGTGCCTCTGTCTGGAAAAGATGAAACCACAGACGCACAGGGACACGGAGAAGACAAGACGCGATTGTACGGCTGGCGTTCCTCAGCGAGTCTATGAATCACGAAACTGTGCTGCGGCGCCTTAAACGCTTCATCACCCAATGTCCTCTCGAAAGTGAATCTAACATGCGATTTCGATTCTTTGCCATTCTGATCACACTCGTATCGCTCGCTTCCCATCCTCATCTAGTTCGCGCCGAACACGAAGGAAAAGTGCAGATTCTGTTACTCGGGGACAGCACGACGGAAGGGAGCATTCCGCGACGACATGTTCCGAAGGGGCCACATCTGGAGGATGTGATTCGTGAATTGCTTGCCGAGGAAAAAGATCTGCCGCCGACAAACGTTATCAACCTGGGCTTGAGCGGTGAGTACATCCAGCGTTTGCTCGATTCCGGTCGATACGAAAAAGAAGCATCGAAACTGCCGGGGATCGACTATGTCTTGATTCGTTACGGGTTGAATGACAACGCTCGCCGCGAAAACTTTGCGGAAAATTTCCCGAAGGACTATCACGAATTGATCACGCGACTCAAAGCCGACCATCCGCAGGCAACACTCATCGTAATGACGGTCATCCCCTACGGTGACGAAGCGACATCGCAACGCCTCAATCAACTCAACGAACAAGTCGCCAAGGCCGAGGGCGTCCCGCTATTTGATATCTATCCGCGCTATGCCGCCGAATTGAAACGTGGTCCGGACATGCTCAACTATCGCCGTTATCCGCTCGACAAGATTCCCGAAAACCGCCGCGAGTTCGTGAAACCGTTCGTTGTTAACGGTAACTCCGTCGAAGTCCTGGATAACCGCCTCGATGCGCACTTCGGCCACCTCCCTGGTTGGTTCGGCGATCGCCATCCTAATCTTGCCGGCTATCACGTCATCGGCGACGAGACCGCCAAGTATCTTGCTCCGATGATTCGTGAGAAGTTTGGAAAGAAATAGACTGACATTTTTCGCGGCGATTCGAGCGGTCGTGTCAGTGCAGGTTCAATCGCCAAATCGTGAAGTTCAAGAAGACGGCAAAAGAAGTCCATGCGAGATACGGTGCGAGCAAGATCGCTGCGGCGGCTGATCTGCGAGTGAACGCAATAAAAGTTGTCGCAATGGCTATCCATAGAACCAAGATCTCAGCGAGCGCGATGTCTGGACGCTGCATGCCAAAGAACAGAAACGACCAGGCCGTGTTGAGCGCGAGTTGAATACCGAACCAAATCAACGCTGGCCGAGATTTATTCCATTCGCACGTTCGCCAAACGAGCCAAGCGGCGACTGCCATCATGAAATACAAAATGGTCCAAACTGGGCCAAACAACCAATCGGGAGGATTCCAGGTCGGCTTCAACAACGTCTGATACCAGCCTCCAACCGATGACGCCGTGGCGGTTGCCCCCAATCCCGCTGCGGCGAAGCAGACCGCCATGATGGCGACAAGGACTGCAAATTGTCGCAGTTTCGACGGTTTCCGCTCAGACACAGGGAAGTCCAAGCTGCGAGCGGTCGTTGCAATGCCGTTCAACATGCCGCCGAAGACGAACTCGTGCAGCGGGTAGACCGAGTACCAATAGGCCAAGCCAGTTAGACCCACTGGATCGAACACCGCCGTCTGTCGAATGCGCGAACCACTCGCAGTGGGTTCCACTTCAAATTCGAGCCACGCTCGGCCGGGAAGTTTCATTTCTGCAACCAGCCGCAAACGGCGATTGGGTTCCAGCGATTCGACACGCCAGCAATCCACGGTGTCTCCGTTTTTGAGTTCCACAGGATCGCGCCGACCTCGGCGCAGACCGACTCCACCGACGAGCAGATCGAGCCAACCTCGCAGTCGCCACAACCAGTTGCCGTAGTACCAACCGGTCTGGCCGCCGATCCGTTGAATCGGAGCGAACGCCGCTTCGACCGGAACGGCGACTTCAACTTCTCGCGAATCAACCAATCGCGTTCCGAATCGGATACCGCCCCAACGCTTGGGGCGGCCTGACGCGCTGAGCGCGTCGGACCAGCGTGTGGCCGTCAATTCGTGGTCTTCGTTGACGAGCGCTCGCGCGATCGCCTGACTGACGCCGCGCGGGCGAATCGTGAAAACATCACTCGCGTGCGAGTTCGTCACCACGGTTGGATTACGCAGGCTATCAACCAGCTTGCGGCCGACGCGTGCGTAAACCGGAGTCACCAGCCCCAGCCACAAGCTCGACAAGCGTGGCGAAAGAAAGGGCACCGAGATCATCCAGCGTTTCAGTCCGCGCTGCCGAGCGTACTCGCGCATAATCTCGCTGTACGACATTTGGTCGGGACCACCGATCTCAAAGATGTCGCTCGGCCCGTCAGGCAAATCCATCGCGGCCTGCAGGTAGCTCAAGAGATCCTCAATCGCGATTGGCTGGGACGGCGTCGAGACCCACTTCGGGCAGAGCATCACCGGCAACTTTTGAACGAGTGCTCTAATCAATTCGAACGACAGACTGCCGGAACCGATTACGATCGACGCACGGAACTCGATGACTTGCGCTCCCGATTCGCGCAGGATGTACCCGACCTCTTGCCGGCTGCGCAGGTGCTTCGAGAGTTCCTGTTGCTCCTCACCCAGGCCGCCGAGATAGATGATCCGCCGCACTCCGTTTCGCTTCGCGGCCTCGGCAAAGTTGCGAGCGGCGATGCGATCCTCGTCCTCGAAGTCGTTGCCAGTCCCCATCGAATGCACGAGGTAAAACGCCGTTTTGATATCACGCAACGCATTCACCAACGTTTCTTGCTGCAATACATCCCCGGCGACCACTTCGGTCAGAGGTCCAACCCGCGGTTGCAAGAACTCCGGCCGCCGAGCCAGGCAACGCACTCGCACGCCACGTTGCTCAAGCAGGGGAATCAATCGACCGCCGACATAACCGGTGCCGCCCGTGACGAGAACTCGTGCATCCGTAGACATTGTTAAATCCTGAAAGACAATCATCCGGAACGCGCTAGCGTCCGGTTCGTGAACTGAAACTTCGGCGATTAAGTAGCAAAAGTCATAGCATCGTGCTCCCTCAGCGGAATAAAGAGAGCACCATCCAAGGAACAAGCAGCGACCGCAGACTCCATGTGGCTGTACGCATCCAATTCGTCCTGACGAGCCGCTGATGCACAGTCGAATCAAAGCCTTGGGACAACGCGTTGTGACACGGCACCTGAACCAGTGCGGTCGATAGCCAGATTACTGCCACCAGTGCCAGTCCGATCGACAGTTGCCAAGTCGATACTCCCGTTGGCCGAAACCAGAACAAGAGCAAGGCGGTCACCCCTTCCACGAGCATCGGCGGTGCGACGACCCAAGTGGTCAGGGTCGAGTGTCGCTGCTCATAGGTTCGAAAATCAGTGCTTCCCGTATTGGCGAACAGTGGATAGTGGACGATCTGCACGAACCAAATGACCCCCGTCATGAACAGGGTGGCTGCGAAGTGCAACAAAAGCAACATCCTCAGAAAAGATTCGTTCATGAGCGGCCTTCTAGCACGACCTCCGTCGCGCGTCCTTGAGTCGTGATACGAACGTCAACTCCGGCCCACACTTTGGACTCGATCAACCGACGAGTGGTCTCGTGGCGGTAGGCAAACATGGCTTCAAGTTTGCGGCGAACCACCCACCCACCCAACCAGTGCCCGATCAGTCCCAGTGGAGTTTGATACTCCACCTCATCGCGCAAGATTGTTCCACCACGGCCATCATCGAGGATGCGATGGCGATGATACCACCATGCGAACGGACCCGATTCCTGGCGATCGGCAAACAGGTGAGGCGGCTGGTATTCGGTGTGAACCGCGACCCATCGGATCGGAACCAGCCCAAGGATCCGCCCGCCTAACACGACCCTGCTGCCGATCTGCAGCGACTCGCTGGACTCGACGACCTCCATCTTCTCCCAGGGGGGGATCAAATGTCGCAGCGCATCCGGGCTTTCGTGAAAGCCAAAGACAACCTCAGGTGGGGTTTTGATCGAGCTTTCCTTGAAGAACTCTCGTCGTAACAACGCGCCGGGTCGCTGATCATTTTTCCGATGCTTGGCCGCATCCCAAAGGATCATCGCGAACGGAATCCACCAAATCAGATCGTTGGTGAGGATTGTCAAACCAAACAGTGGCGGAAAAGTCCCTCGTAAAAGAGCGACGACGAAACCGATCGGGCCGAAGACTTTCCCCAGCAACCCCACGAGTACGATCGGCCAATGCGTTCGCGAGTCACCCGCTGCGATGAGATAGCCGATGCCGTACACGCCAACGATCATTCCCACGCACTGCCAGATTTCCGGATAATTCAGCCGATCGATGCCAGAGACATCGAATAGGAAGTGGGGAAACGCAATCGTCGTTGCCCCCCACAGCAGGTTGTAGATGCCTGCGGCAGCAAGCCATCGGCTGGCCCAAGCAGGCGATTCAGTTCGTTCCGAGTCAGAGTTCATGGAGATGCTCCAAAAGTTAACGCGTGCGAAGCTGCAGAATTTCCTCGGCTTGCCGACTCACCTCGTGAAATCGAGCAGCATTTGCAGTCAGTTTGATGTCCTCGTCGTAGGTCGGAATCATCGCCTTCATGCGGGCCTGGCCCTCGCGATTGGCCAGCAATTGCGGGAAGCACTTCTTGATGACGTCGAGCATGATGTTGACTGAGACC
>CAIJTL010000528.1 GCA_903823545.1 uncultured Planctomycetaceae bacterium | reverse complement strand
GTCGTTCGATTTGATCGAAAGTTGCACCTTCGCCATACCGGCGGCAGCACCAGCGTCCATGACCATGACGAGCGTGCCGTGACTGGCGTCTGGACTGCCATTGATCTTCAGTGTTTTAGAGCCAGAACCGCTGCGGGCGAGATCTGTCAGCTTGTTTCGCAGGTCGCGATCAGAGGCCATCATCACGTCATCGACATGGACCACATCTTTCTCGTCGATGCGCACGGTCACAACGTCGCTGTCGCCATCGGAGGATGAACTCGAAGAACTTCCCGCCCCCGCTTGTTCTGGTCGAGGCATCGGGATCGCTGGCTTCAGCGTGTAGAGCGAGGTCATCAAAAAGAAGATCAGCAAAAAGAAGACGATATCCACCATCGCCGTCATATCGACGAGGTCGTGGTATTCCTTCTTGGGCGGTTTATGAATTCCTTCGTCGTGGTCGTCTTCATCATCGTGATCGTCGTCGTCATGGTCAGCGGCAAGCTCTGGGACCGAGAGCGTCGTGCGACAGTTCGGGCAGCGCGCGCGACGTCCCGCAGCAGTTTCAGGAACTGCCAGAGGCTTGCCACAAGAGAGGCATTCAAACTCAATCAACATGACGATTCACGTCTCACTTCTTGACGTTTTCCAAAACACCGACATACAGCTTGGAGCCTTCTACTTTCCCTGCCGCTCCCGCGAGCCTCGAGATGTCGCGGAGCTTCACCGCTTTTTCCGCTCGAATCACGATGTCAGCCCGGCTGTCGCGAACACCCTTCTCGACCGCCTTCTGAATGCTTTCCACTTGCTCATCGGGATCGGTCAACTTTCCCTTTTCGTCCCCGGCAGTGACGATCGACGACTTTCCGTCTGGTGCGACCACAATGACGATCGGAACCGATTTGCTCTCGTCGATTGCGACTACATGGCTCGCCAGCGGCAGGTCAATCTCCGGCGCGATCGCCGTCAACGACGTGACGAGAAAGTAGATATTCATCATGAAGACGAGATCGACCATCGGCGTAAAATCGACGTCGGTGCCGCCACCGGGAGCCGCTCGGCGCGGAGCGATCCCCTTCGCGCCCAACGGATTGGGAGCTGTTGTAGGCGCTGCATCACCGCCACCACCGCCTGCCATGTTCTTGCCTTCTGAAAAGCTTTGTGATCTTTCGAGTGGACCAACGTCGAATTGTGTTGGTGAGCCGGGAGGCGTTAGCCCCCGGATTCCGCGAAGGACGTCCGGGGGCTAACGCCTCCCGGCTCACCAATGGATTTAGACATGCACGCCGCGCGACTTTTGCTTCACCGGCTTGAAGTGTTCGAGCAATCGCATGACACCCGACGTCAGTCCGTCCTGAAGTTGTCGCGTTTTGATGTTGATGCCGTTGAGCAGATAGCCGTAGGGGATCGCAGTCGCGAGTCCCATCGCCGTACAAATCAACGCGACAGCGATTCGATCGGCGATCGTGTGAGCTTCGACTTTTGCACCGGAGCCGATTTCACCGAACGCCGCCATCATGCCGAGCACCGTCCCGAACAATCCCCACAGCGGACCAGTACGAATGGAGGCTGCGATCCAACTGACTCGCGATTCGATATCGCTGAAGATGTCCCGTTGCATCAGTTCGCTGACGTATTGTTTGAGCTGGTCATAGCCCATGCGACGATTTGAGACTGCGGCAAATGTCAGTTGTGGCAACGCCCGCTGATCACCGTCGCAGAGGTCTTCGATCTCCGAATACTCTCCCGCCTTCAAGTGGTCGAGCACCGTCTCGAGGAAGTCCACCTGCTGAGTCTCTTTGCGAAACCGCAGCTTTCGCAACCGCAACGTTACCAGGACGACGCAGTACAAACCCAGCAGGAAGTTGGCCACCAGGAACAGGTAGGTCCAAGCTTCCAACATCTGTGCGATCTTATTGGCATTCATGATCGGTCTCGAAATTGATCCAGAGGGATGAAGTGATGAGTAGGACGATGATAGTCGTGCTGTCCGACATGGTCTATTAACTGGTTAGCGAATGAACTGCTTGACGTAGTCGGCTCCTAAACCGATCGTGTCGAAGTGGCGGCTGCACATTTCAACCTTGGTGTGAACGTCGTCGTAACCACAGGCTTTGTTGTTTTCGTCGTAATAAATCAGAGCGCCACAAACGTGAAACAGAGTGATCATCTCGTCGTCGGAATCGACCGTGAGGGTGTGAATCTCACCAGGTGGTTCAAAGACGTAATCTCCCGCTTTCGCGACCCAGTTGTGTTCGAGGTATCGCCACGTCCCCTTAATGACATAGCCGTGGACCGGTGCTGGATGTCGATGTCGGCTGAGTACACCGGATCGACGGACTCGTAGAAGATTCACCCACTCGCCTTGAACAGTGTTGAGCAACAACGGCCGAAACCAAATGTTCGGAGCCTGCGGCACCCACAGCCGTTCGTCATCAGGGATCGCAGTCGTGACGATGTCAGCGACAGCAAATTGCGGACGTAGAGAGTCTGCCATCATCATTCCGCCTTCGGTGTTTCTGACTTCTCGCCGGTCGTTTTGTTGTCGAGTTTCTTGGCTTCGGCTTCCGATTTATCGCTCTCGCTCTTTGCGTCCTCTTTGGCTTCTTTCTTCTCATCGCTCGCTGGCTTGTCCTCTTTCGACTTTTCTTCAGCAGCAGGCTTTTCATCCTTCTCAGCAGGTTTTTCTTCCGGCTTTTCGTCTGCGGGCTTCTCGGTCGCAGTGGGAGCCTTCGGGGGTTCAGGCTTCGTCTGTGGCAATTCGGGGACAAGCGATTCGACGTGATACAGACTACCGTCAGCAGCGATTGCCACCAGCAAGTTGCCGACTCGCATCGGACCATGTGTCATTGTTTGACCGAGTGACAGCTTCTTTTCCAGCTTACCGGTCTTCGGGTTCAAGCGAAGAACATCGCCGTTCTGCTGAACCGCGATCAACGCGCTTTCGATCAACAACGGCGAACCGACGAGTCCGGTTCCGTTCAATTCATAGTTCCACAGCGGCTGCTTTGGTTGAGCCGCATCGAATGCAACGAGTTTTTGGCGACCAACTTCAGCCATCAATAGTGGTTCTTGCACCCATAACGGTTTCGAGGCAGGACCGCCAAGTGCGATCTCGGCTCGCGTTTCCATGGCGGTGATATCGAGCACTCGCATTGTCCCCGCAGCATCAACGGTCATCATTCTGCCCTTGTTGATGGTCGGGTTCACGTCGATCGGTTGTGGGAAGTCGATCGATGTGATGGTTTGGAAGAAGCACTTATCGCCCGTTCGAAACTGCAACTTTGAAAGCTTGCCGACGTTATCGATGACGAAGAGCGAGTCATCATCGATCGCCACTAGGTGTCGCCACTTTCGGGCCGGTGCGTCATCCGCCGTGTTCACAGGTGCCAGGAAATCGTCGCACGGAGCCCCCGCAGTTCGTCCGGCCAACTTCAAGCGACCAGTCAGTGGTAACAAGATGCCCCCAGCAAAACGGAGCGGAGAACACTCCAGCGATTGAGTCAGAGCGACTTCAGTTTGCGGTTGCCCTGTCGGGCCAACGACCCAAAGTTTCCCTTCCGCGCCACCGATCCAGACAGCGAGTCGGCCATCTGTCAGCGGAATCGCGTTGAGCGGATCGACTGCGTTTTCCGGAAGTTTCAATTGCTGTTCAGCGCGAGCCCGGAAGCCGCCGTTCGCAATTTCATTCGCGCTGATCAAGAACGTGTCACCGCCGTTCGAGGCACAGACGATTTGCCCGTCGGCACCAGCCGTCACAGCGATCAAACTCGAACCGACGATCGTCTTCCAGTTACTCTGCATCGACTCGCCGTCCGCTTGTGTGAGATGCACCGCTTGGCTGATTGGCAATTGGCGTCCGACATACAGCGAGCGTCCGATCGCTTGAATTGGTTGCGTGCTCTGGCCGACAGCGACTTGCTGTTGATCAAGCTGCAACACGTCCGTTTTCAATTGCACCTTTCGCAGCGCACCGATCGAGAGCCAGATTTGCCCGTCAGCGCCTGCGGAGAGATGCCCAGTACCAGAGAAATTGGTGGGAATTTGCAGTGTCGAAACAGGAGCCAGCGTTCGCTGATTCTTATCGTCCGAAACGTTGAATACAGACAACCGCGGGCCGCTGGATGTCACAAACAATTGGTTGCCGCGCAGAACCAGAGCGTCTCGAACATGCCCTTCAACTCGAACATCAGTGACATCCACCAAACGAGTTTGTGGGCTAGCTGCGTCAATCGCTCGCAAGCGAGACGAGTCTGCCTGATCATTTTCAGCCAACAACAGATATTGGCCCATCGCGAGTGGAGCGGCTTTGATCGTGCCGGGTTGATGACCGAGATAAGAAACGAGCAGGCATTCGAGGCGACTGGAGCTGAGGGTGTAGGCGAATTCCGAATCGCCGATCACCACCAGATGTCGTTCATTGGCGGTCGCAATTTCCAGCGGTGGTGAGAGTAACTTCTGCGGGAACTTGAGCCGAGATGTGATCCGTCCTGAGTCCGCATCGATCTTGTAGAGGAAGCCCTCTTGCGTCGGCAGATAGATCTGACCTTGGACAACCAGCGGAGGCCCAGAAACCGGCTCAACGACTTGTCGCCAGAGCAGATCGCCGTTGCGGCGATCGAGCAACATGACTTGGTTTTGCGCTGTATCGAACATCAACACGGCTGACTTCGACGTTTCCACAGCGACAGGGAAGAACGGCGTGTCGAGACCGACCGTTCTCCGCCAAAGTGGGTCGCCGGTGATGCTATCGAGTCCAAAACAGGCATCTTGCCCAAGTGCAAACACGACTCGATTGGCGGATTGCTCTTCGCTCAAGGCACGTGTTCGGACGGCAACAGTCAGCGGTTTAGGCAACGAACGTGCCGCGTCTTCTGTGATCGCGTCTCGGTTGAGTTCCTCGCGAGTGACAAGCTGTTTCGCAATCTCGAGTGTCTTCCGCAGGTTCCCTTCCAGACGCTTATCGGTCTTCATGTCGGGATATCGAATGATCAACTTCTTGCGAGTGGCCACGACTGGAAACGGAGTGTTTGCCTTCAACGCGGTGTCGATTTGAGCGAACGCCTCATTCACAACGCCCGCTTTCAAGATCGTGGCGTCGGCATCACTGCGAGCTTTTGCGATCTCTCGCTTCGCCTCTTTCGGGGCATCGGGGCCACTGAAGCGATCGAAGAATTGTTCCGCTTCGATCGACAGTTCGAGCAGCGTGCGGTCCTTTGTTTGTGCGGCGGTCTTCGGCGATTCGACGGCAATCTTTTTCGAGTACTTGGCCAAGTCGTCACGCAAGTCCTCGAAGTATTTCTCGTCTCGATGCGCGTTGACGAAGTCTTTGAGTGCCTTGAGCCCTTCGGCCCACATCGTCGCGCCGGTGATTTCTTTTTCGATAAGCGCTTTATCTCGCAGCACAAGAGCGCCGTCCGGCCCCTTGATCAAAGCGTGTCCGGCATGGTGCTGCATGAAGTCTTCAAGACGCTTGATGCCCGCAACGAATTGACCTTGAGTGACCTCTTCCTTCGCGACTTCAAACTCTTTCTGGACTTTGTCTCGATTGACTAAGAACCAGAAGACCAAACTCGCCAACACGAGCAGAATGCCGGTACCGCCAAGTGCTAATACTATGCGACTTCGCAGAACATTTTCTTCGCCAGCCTTTAGGCGTTCGCGCCGCGCTCGACGTGCCTCCGCATCTTCTCGCGGTTCATCGACCACTTCGAGTTCGTCTTCCACCACCTCAAGGCCATCATCGTCATCGAGAACCTCGGCCATCATTGGGCCGGATTTCGTCGGGGCATCGTCCGCTTTGTTTTTCATGCCAGAGGCTTTGTCTTTGCGCCCGTCAATCGCCGGGACACCTCGTGGAGGAGTAACTGCGAGTAACCCATCATCGGCTCGTTCAGCCGCCCCCTCTTCTGGCACAAACGCGATATCAAAACTCCCGATTCGAAGAACGTCCCCTCCGACGAGGACTCGCGATTGCATCAAGGTTCCGTTGATTTCGACGCCACCTTTGTCGGCGGAGGTCAGTTCGTATTTGCTGCCGTTCCAACTGATGCGGCAGTGCAGTGAAGCAACGCCCTCTTCGTCGATCACGACGTCGTTACTCGAATGTCGACCGAACGTCAGCGGTGACGACTTCGACAAAGGTCGAGTGCCCATTGGTCCGCCAGCATCGCAAATCGAGACCTGAGCGGGACGTGGTCCGGAACCAGAGTCATCTAGGTCGAGTTCAAACTCAGCACCGGGTCTCGCATTCGGAGACTCTGGAATATCTTCAACGGGGCTGAAATCGACCTGTCGCAACGGCTTGCCGGATGAGGCCGCCTTGAGTTGATCGGAATCCTCGTCAGCAGTGACCAATGTGGGTTTGCCGCAACTGGGGCAAGACACAGATTGGCCGACTTTTTTAGAGGAGATGCTGCTTCGTTTGCGGCAATTTTGGCAACGAAAACGGATAGGCATGAGGACTCTGCTCTGTGATGTTCGATCGGTGGTCAGCGCGACGCGCCAACAGGTGGGCCAGAGAGGATCACTCGCTGGCGCATCGTGCTGGCTTCATTTCAAATAGGTCTGACTGGAGACCGCGAATTCGTAACCATCTTTCGCCTTTCGTACAACGAAGTAGGTCCGTTTGATTTCGATAGCCTTCCGGTTTTTGTAATTTTGTTCGATGTTTGCGAGTACGTTTTCGGTGACTGGCGGATAGAAGTGCAGAATCATGACTGCATTGCTTGCATTGACGCCCGCCTTTTGAAACAGCTCCAGGTCGCCTGCTTTGCGCAAGCCACCTTTCCAGGTGAAATACAGACGTTTTTCATCAGCACCACTGGTGACTGTCTTGCTGATGGGCTTTGCTTGAGCAAGCTTTGAAACAAGGATCAACTTTCCATCGGGCATGAGTGCGCCAACTTCGATCCCAAAGAAATCCAATTGAGCTGCGTACTCTTCGAGAGTGACTCGATCTGCGAACTTCACCTGCCAACGGAGTTCGCGTGAGACGCCTCCCTTTGTCCCTTTTCCTTCGCCTAGTCCTCGACGCGTTCCAGTTCCTTGGGAACTACCGGGCTTGCGCACGGTCAATGGGGCAGGTGTAAACGCTCGGACAACGAGCGGCGCGTCACCATCCGTTGATGTTTCTTGATTCAACATATCTGTCGCAAGGTCGGCGACGGCTACGTCAGCGACTACATCAGTTGGAGCGGAATCTGGAGTTTCTGCTGTTTCCGCGAAGTCTTCTCCGGCCTGTGCATCTGCGGAAGGAGGCTCCGGTGAGTCGATCTTCAATGACTCACCGGGAGCACCATCTGGATCACCACCGAAATCGTCGTCTTTAATTTCTAGCGGAGCAGCAGATATCGATCGCCCAGGGCGGAGACCAGAAAACCAAATCGTCATCAAGAAAAGCAAAACCAGTCCCATGAACAGACAAAGTGCGATCAACTGCGCGGTGGTCCGGTCGAGTTTCGTCACTCGGACTGAGACTGTGCGATTCGAGCGAGAAGATTCAGTGACACTGCTCACAACGATGACCTCGATATGCTTTGTTTCGCTACCTGCTAATAATCGCCAAAAGAATCGGGTGAGACTCAATCACCTTTAATCCGGCAAGTTGTCTCGTTCATCGTAGGGGCGGACTCTCTGATACCACTCTTTCCATCGAGCGGCATCTTCACGTCTCCATTTTTCTACGATCGCATCTCGCTCATCGGGCGTCGCAGTTTGCGGGATTTTGTCTAAGACATCATCTAGAAGCCCGAAGCCGCGTGGCTTACGACTAAGCATGCACAAGGCGTTACGTGCCTCAACAGAGGCATCAAAATCAACGTCTAACAAACCCTTAAGCAACAACGGCACGACTCTCAAATCGTTACATCGACCGAGTGCCCAAAACGCTGTTCGACGAACTTCACTGCGCGAATCCTTCGCCAGCTTCACGAGCAACTCTTTCTTTCCGAGGAGGGCCTCTCGATTCCCGACTTGGATTGATTCCACCAACGCCGTTTGAGTCGCTTCCACATTTTGCGACTTTGGGTTCTCCAAATCAGCCAGCAGCTTATCCAACGGAGTATCCATCACTTTGGCTTTGATCTGCCCGTTCCTCGCATCAACGTTCGCCAAGTCCGTCGGCAAACCGCGACCACCCTGAAGCATCCCTTCGCCAAGCGTTTTCGCTGCTTTCTGAGCGACTGGTTTCGGAGCGCTCGGAGCGATTTTTTCTGTCGCTCGCGTCAGAAACAAAATGCCGAAGCATGTCGCGGCATTGGCACCCGATTGTTCAAACCAGCTTCCATCTTCCATCTGAGTTTTGACGAGATGCGCGCAGCCATCTTTGTACCAATCTCGGCCACCAATCTTTTCGGAGTTTGTCAACGCGGCGGCACGCTCCAAACCATAGAGGTAATAGATCGGCCATCCAACCGGCTTATCGATTGTGAAATTTCTGCCCAGCCAACCCATGCCGCCACCGATGTGAGCATCCATTTCGCGGCGGGTGCTCGTGACTTTGTAGTTCTCCGGCTTGTCTGATTTCGTTGGATCGTCCGTAGTTACGTTTTCAGTCGCAGTGACTTTTTCCAAGACGCCGAATGGCTTCGTATCTTTCTTCTTGGGCTTCGCGACTTCTTCCGTCTCATTCAGGTCCACGCTCGTCTGCGACGGATCGGTGAGAAAGATACGGGCGATACACAGACTGCCAATCGCCGCGACAGTCATACTGTGAGAAGCATGTGCCTCGCCTCCCAATGGGTGATATCCAAAAGCTCCTTCTTTGAGATGAGTTCGGGAATGCCAATTGACGGAACGGTCCCAAACTTTGGGAGGGATTTTGACCCCAGCTCGCGCAGCAGCCCACAGTCCTAAGCTGCCGTATTGAGAGATACTGGTATCGCCGCCGTGATTTTGTCCCGCATAATCCCAAGCCCCGTTATCGCGTTGGTCCTTGATGATGTAGTCGGCGATCAACTGAATTTGAGGAAGATACAACTCTCGATTCGCGGCCGTTAGGCCCATAACATCGACTGCCGCGCCATAAATATGGTGCTGTGGTGATGAGTAAGAACTGGCCGTGAAGCGTTGCAAGATGATCGCGACGTTCTTTTGAACGAACTCGCTTTCCGGTTTTTCGCCTGCAGAAATTGCGGCGTAAGTGGCCAAGCCCGCCTCGTAGCCCTGCAACTGTCGGCCTTTGATAAAGTTCAGGCCGCGTTGTATGGCAGCCACCACTTCAGGCGGTTTTTCTGCGGCTGAGACTTCGCTTGTTGCGAACACTGCACCCAATGCGACAGCAGAAACGACCAATACTGCGCGCCAACTCCGACGTTCTGCACGGACAAGCCCCATCAACTGAACCTTCCTGGAGCAAGAAACCTGAGACCAACAATCAAAGTTGACGATGGCAGGCATGATGTTGTCCGTCGTGAAATGATGCGGCGAGATGAAAGGTGCGAGAGACTTTGTGGCAGAAGACCATTGAGCGTGCCAGCCGGCCAATCAACGAGGCGATGCTAGGACCGCTGGTGTGGGGTGTCAATAAGCGGAAAACCGTGATCGCGGGCCATGTGCCCTCGCTAGCAAACGGTTTTCTTTCAGCGTTCTGGAAGGGGCTCAAGACCTTCGCGAACGAGCCAACTTTGGTCGCCGCTGAGCTGTGCCAGTGATTGAGTTTCACCAGACGGCCAAGTGATCGAAGCTGACTCGACCGTCGTGCTCTCGCCGATGCCGAAGAACAAATGCGGATCCACGGTTGACCCGTAACTAGTGCCCCCTTTGATCTGCCGCACTCGTTCTCCTTGCGGAGTTTTGATTCGCACAATCGCACCGATCGGATATCGCGGACTCGTCCGCCCGATGAGTTTGAATGATATCCAATGATTCGGAACCTGCGTGGTATTCGACAGCAAAGCGATCGGCTCGTTCATTCGCGAGATGACCAGATCGACGTCCCCATCACGGTCGATGTCACCAGCAGCACTGCCGCGACCTTGATGACCGGTGTTGAAATACGAGCCGACGACCGCCGCGATATTCTCCATTCGCTTCCCTTTGAGGTTATTGAACAGCAACGGCTTCTGAGAAATCGGCGCGTTCTCTGGATAGCGAATGACGTGGCCGTTCGAAACAAACGTGTCCTCGTCACCATCTTTGTCGAAGTCACAAAAGGCCGTTCCCCAGCCGACGTACAAGGCCCCGACGGCGGTGACTCCGCTTCCCTGGCTCACGTGCTGGAACTGACAGTTTCCTTCGTTGCGATACAGCGCGATGCTTTCGCGTTCAAAATTCACGACCCACAAATCTGGCTGGCCATCCAAATTGAAGTCGCCGACATCGACTCCCATGCTGCCGTCAGGCGACCCCGTTTGATTGACTGCGGTGCCGCTGATCAGGCCGACTTCTTGGAACTTTCCTGTGCCGTCGTTCCGAAACAAGAAGTTGGCAACCGTGTCATTTCCAACATAAACATCGACGTCGCCATCTAAGTCGAGGTCCGCAGTCAACACACCCAGTCCTTTGCCATCAGGGCGAAGACCACTTTCCTTAGAAGCATCTCGGAAAGTGCCGTCTCCATTGTTCAAATAGAGCACATCCGGCAGGCCGTCAAATTCCCGAGGAGGACATGACTCGCGATCACCTTTCTTCGGGCCGGGACAGAACGGATGCTTGTCGAATGACCAATCAACGTAATGTGCGACGTAGACGTCTAACGCTCCATCCTTGTTGAAATCGCCCCATGCGGCACTCGAACTCCATAACGCATCGGTCATCTCGGCTGACTTAGTGACTTCCTCAAACGTGCCATCGCCATGGTTGTGCAACAACTGCACTCCACCGAAACCGGTTATCAGAACGTCGCTGAATCCATCATTGTCAAAATCTGCCGCGGCAGCACCGTGGGTATAATGTGACGCCATCGGCACCGTGGCTTGGTTCGTCACTTCCGTGAAATGCCAGTCACCGTCATTCCGATAGATCGCATGAGGCCAACCGAGAACCTCTCGCTTGCCGTTCTCTTTTTTGTCGCTGTGATGACCGCCGCCCGGAAGACACAGGTCGTAATCGCCATCTCCATCGTAATCGAACAGCCCAACTCCTCCCCCCAACGATTCGAGAATCGCTACCTCATTCGCCTCATCGCCGTTGCGGTACGTGAATTTCACTCCAGATCGATCGGTGACTTCCTCAAACCGAATCGGCGAGTCTGAGACCACTCCGATCGATTTTCCGGAGCTAGTACCAACAGGTGTTGGTACTAGCTCCGGGATCGTCGGCTCCTTTGAGCAACCTGCTGTCACGACCGCGAATGCGATGAGTGAAACGGCATGGACAGCTTTCGTCCATAATCTTTGCGACTCACATGCCATCTCACGCCTCCGTCCAATCGCCTTGCAATGTCAGGATCAATCGCCTCGAACCTCCGTGATTTCGGTGCTCACACAGATAAATTCCTTGCCAAGTTCCCAAGCACAGCCGCCCCTCACCGACGGGCACCCAGACCGAACTTCCGAGCATCGCGGCCTTCACGTGTGCTGGCATATCGTCTGGGCCTTCAACTGTGTGCTGATACGGAAAACTTTCCGGAGCAATGTGGTTGAACGAGCTTTCCAAATCCGCAGGTACGTCAGGATCAGCGTTTTCGTTGATCGTGAGTGATGCCGATGTGTGTTGAATAAAGACGTGCAATAGCCCGACTTTGACACGACTCAATTCTGGCAGTGCCGATGTGATGTGTTCGGTGATGAGGTGAAACCCGCGACTGATCGCAGGCAATCGGAGTTGTCGTTGTATCCAAGGCATCGTGGTTCAAGCTCCGATGTCAAAATCCCAATGTCCAATGAACGTCCAAATCCCAAAATCAAAATCCAAAAGGCTGAGACCAAGCGCCGCATGACCATTCGACCGCCTTAGTTAGCGACCAATTTGGCCCAATGGAATTTGGGGCTTGGACATTCCTTGGAAATTGGCGGTTGGAGATTGGGATTTCACCACGCCTCATCCTCCCGCTTGTCCTTTCCACCTCAGCCAATGATCCGCAATCACGATTGCGACCATCGCTTCCGCCATCGGGATGAATCTCGGTAACAGACACGGGTCGTGTCGACCTTTAGTCCGAATGGTTGTCGCCTCGCCTGTGCGAGTCACTGTCGGTTGCTCGATCGGCAGGCTGCTGGTCGGCTTTACGGCGGCTCGCAACACGATTGGCAGGCCCGTTGAAATCCCGCCGAGCATTCCGCCATGTCGATTTGAGTCTGTTGTGATTCCCGCATGACCGTCGCGCGGATGAGCGGTGTCGGCGATGAAATGATCGTTGTGTTCGCTGCCTCGCATTGTCACGCAACCAAAGCCGATGCCGTATTCAACGCCGAGCACTGCTGGCAAACTGAAGAGTGCTTTCGCCAGATCGGCCTTCAGTTTGTCGAACACCGGCTCACCGAGCCCCGCTGGAATGTTCTTCGCGACGATCTCCGCTGCCCCGCCAATTGAATCACCCTCTTTTCGGACTGACTCAATCAGTTCGACCATACGAACTGCAACATCAGGATCGGGACAGCGCACGATGTTCGGTTCGCCGTTCGGCAGCGTTTCGACTTGAGTCATCGTCACAGCAGCGGGCTCTGCGATCGTCGCACGAATGTCTCCAACCTGAACCACGTAACCGATCACTTCGCCGCCGAATGCCTGATGCAGAATCTTTTTGGCAACAACACCAGCCGCGACTCGTGCCGTCGTCTCGCGAGCACTCGATCGACCACCGCCGCGATAGTCGCGAAAGCCGTACTTCGCATCAAAGCTGTAGTCAGCATGACCAGGACGGTATTTGTCTTTGATGTCGTCGTAGTCTCGGCTCCGCTGATCGGCGTTGCGAATCAAAATGGCGACGCTTGTGCCAGTTGTCCGACCTTCAAAAACGCCAGCGAGAATTTCGGGAATGTCGTCTTCTTGTCGTTGAGTGACGATCTTACTTTGCCCCGGTCGCCGCCGTTGCAGATCGACCAAGAGGTCCGCTTCGGTCAGCGGAACGCCGGGGGGCACGCCATCAATAATGACCACATTCCCCGGACCGTGACTTTCCCCGGCCGTGGTAATCCGAAATGCTTGTCCGAATGAGTTTCCTGCCATAGTACCGCAGAGTGTAACTGCGGAATCCATCGGAGTCCCGTCAGTCGGCGCTTCGTGAACATCATCCCGCTCTTAATCGGCCGTCGGCAAATCGAGAATTGGGCGAACCACTTGGCAGCCGATTTGTCCGAGATCATTTTGCAGTTGAGCGAACATTGCATCGCCGAAATAGACGCCGATAATCGCTCCGCCCGAACCTGCGAACTTCGCGCTCGCACCAACTCCGCGTGCGACCTCGATCATCTGAATGTGACTGCTGGCCAATTGGCAGATGCTTCGACGGGTATTGAAATTCTCGTCCATTAACTCAGACAATCGACGGGCGTCATGTTCCTGGAGTGCCTCGTAGGCTTCCGCCGCCAAACCAGCGAATTTTTGCATCGCCCCATGAACTGCGGGATCGCCCGCTTGGTATCGCGCTCGCAAGGGATTGTGGAGAACCTCGGTTGGCTCACCCACCTCAGGGCTGTATGCGAGGTAAAGTGAAGGCAGTATTTGTGGATCGAGTCGCTCATAAACGCCGCAAGAGAAACCCATTTGTTCGGTCATGCGGTCCTTTGCGAAATCCATATAGACCAAGCCGCCATAAACCTGAATCACTCGATCTTGAAGCCCCGCCGCAATGCCCAACTCACCACTTTCGATACTCAACGCCAACGACGGTTGAACTGGGAG
>CAIJTL010000527.1 GCA_903823545.1 uncultured Planctomycetaceae bacterium | reverse complement strand
CGGCCCCACGCTGACGCTCGACAAGCGGCGTCGAGCCATTGCTAACCACTGTCTGGACCTCACTGGTTTGGTTAACCTGCGTAGACGCCGACCGTACTGCGACAAAACGGATTTCGCGTGTTGATTCACAGGACGGATCACCGTCGATTCCAAAGTTCTCATGCTTCACACACAGCTTGCCACGGCGGCAGGCTGTGCCATTTGCCTTGAGGTATCTATGGACCTGCTCAGCCCATTACTGATTTCTGTTGGTAGCGCCGGAGCGAAGTTTTTGGCGAAGAAGTGGATGGGGGCTGCCGCCACCTCGACGGGACTGATCGATGGTGAAGTTGCTGGCGAGTTGGCGGGTGCGGTAATTGATTGCTTCAAGGACAAGATCAAGGATGTCCGCGAGCAGCGGAAGGCGGCGCGGCTGTTTGAGGAGATTGGTGACAAGATTGCCGATCGGCTGCGGCCAACGTTCGAGCAAGCCATCAAGAGTGGGCAGGTCAACGTCAGCGACGTCACGGTGGAGTTGGTTTCTACACTCGAAGCCCGCGTCTCCGCCGAGTTCTTTGTGCAAGCGGACCTGGACCCGGCCCGGTTGACCAGCGCGTTGCGAGCGGCTCGGCCGGTGGAACGGGGGACGTTCAGTGCGGGCGAATTGGCGTTCTATGACCAAGCGTTGGAGGAGGCGGTGCGCTACCTCGTCAGCACCGCCAGCACGCTGCCGCGATTTCAGGAGTCGTTCGCCACGGAGAGTCTCAAGCGGCTGAGCCATCTTGAAGGCGATCTGAAAATCGTTCTCGAAACCACACAACGGCTCGAACATCATGTGATTGGCTCGCATCCGAGCGATGTCGCGAACTTCGAGGTGAATTATCGTTTGGCAGTGATCGCGAAACTCGACCGGGTCGAACTTTTCGGAGCAGAGATTCCCGACGAAGCGCAGAGAAACGTTCTCACCGAAGCGTTCGGCCCGTTAACGGTGCAGCGGTCGACGGGCAAGGGGAAGACTGAACCGGAATTGGTTTCAAGCTACGATGTGTTCGATCAGCTGCAGCCGGGGAAGGGGCGGCTGTTGATTCGCGGCGCTGCGGGGACGGGCAAGACGACCCTCTTGCGTTGGGCGGCAATTCATGCGGCCGCGTGCACGGAGAAGTTCGTCGCCAAGCGATCCGGCTTCATCGGTCATCCCGATGCGCCCAGCGAGGATCCGCATGAGTACGCCGAATCAAAGCGTCCAACCTGGCAGACGCGGATTCCGTTTCTGATTTTGTTGCGGCATTGTCCGGAGGGTCGTCTGCCGAAGCCCGAAGCCTTTGCCGAAGCCATCGCCCAGGAGATTGGAGCACCTCCGGTGAAGTGGGTGGAATCCCTGCTGCAAGAAGGGCGAGGCTTGGTGTTGATTGATGGCGTCGATGAAGTCCCGGAAGAGCTGCGACCGAAGGTTCGGGACGAAGTGGAGGCGATCGCGAATTTTTATCCGGAGAATTTCTTTGTCATCACGACGCGGCCCACTTCCGTGCCCGAAGACTGGTTGTCGCGGTTGAATTTCCGCGAGGCGGAAGTCAGTGCTATGTCGTCGGCGGGAGTCGTGCGGTTCGTGCGGAAATGGCATGACGCGGTCGCCCAGGAATTGGGGCGACGTGGCCGACCGGCAACGGAGCTGCCGCAGACCGCCGATGACCTGATTGAACTGTTGGAACAGGATGCCGCGCTCTTTCGGTTGGCAACCAATCCGCTGCTGTGCGCGATGATTTGTGCCTTACACCGAGGCACACGGCAGAAGCTCCCCGAAGGGCAGCGAGCCTTGTGCGAGGCCCTTTGCAAAATGTTGTTGCATGAACGTGAGCGCCAAAGCGGTTTGGATTGGAGGCAGTCCACTCCGGCTTATGGCAGTCTGTCTTACGAGCAGAAGCGGCGCATCGTTCAGGAATTGGCTCAGTTCATGATGCTGGAAGGGAAGTCGGCCATCAGCGTCGCGACGGGTGCGCCGTTGGTCGCCAAGATCTTGGATGACATTCCGGGGCGAACAGCCGACGAAGCCGAACTGGTATTAAAGGGACTGATGGAACGGAGCGGCATGTTACGCGAGCCGAATTCAGACGAGCTGGATTTCCTGCACAACACGTTCAAAGAATTTCTGGCGGCCGAGTTCTTCGCCCACAACGGCCATGTCGAGATGTTGGTCGTGAAAGGATTGGTGGACGAGTCGTGGCGTCGTGTGGCGCTGTTTGCCGTGGCCACCGATGACGTGAAATTCGCCAGCGGGATGGTGCGCCGCATTCTGGAAGACCCGATCCTCGCGGCGGGCAAGACGCAAGGCAAAGCGAAAGGGAAGGGCAAAGAAAACCGCGAGCTACGAGCACGGACTGCCGACCTAGTCCGTTCGGTAAAGCTGTTTGCCGTACAGTGCCGCGCAGTGGTGACCTACTTAAAGCCGGATCTCTTTCGGCAGTTGGAAGGGTTATTGAGCGAGGT